>VXRC01000029.1:17232-172502 GCA_009838645.1 Gemmatimonadota bacterium
CCGGCGGCTTCGTCGGCCCTGTCGGCCACGGCGGCTCCGGCGGCTTCGTCGGCCCCGGCGGACTCCCCGGCTCCGGCAGCCCCGGCAGTCCTGGCGGCTCCGGCAGCCCCGGCAATTTCCGCGTCCCCGGCGTCCCCGAAAATCGTCGACTACCAGAAACACCTGCCCCGGCATTTCAGGAAACGCCTCCGCAAATCAAACCGTTTCATTGTGGTGCACAGCACGGAATCGGGATTGAGAAGTGCATTGAACACCGTTTCGCGCAGGGGGTACTCCAACTACCTCGTCGCCAGGGATGGAACCATTTACCGCCTCCTGGACAAAAAGTACCTTTCGCACCATGCAGGACTGAGCATGTGGAACGGCCTCACGAACATCAGCAACCATTCCGTCGGCATCGAACTGGTGGGATACCACAACGACCCCTTTACCGCGTCCCAGTACGATTCCCTGAAATGGTTGATCGAAGTATTGCAGCGGGTGTATAAGATCCCCGATTACCACGTGCTGGAACACTACCGCGTCGCCTACGGCAGGCCGAACCGGTGGGTAAAACGGCTTCACCGCGGACGCAAGAAGGACCCCGGCGTATTCAATTTCAGCCGGGCCCGGGCCGGCCTGACCTCGAAGGATCCGCGCAACAGCATACTCTACGACCCGGACGTCAAGGCGGGGCGGCTTATACCGGATCCCGATATCGATATCGCCAGGGTCCGCCTCGTGGACCGCGGAAGGTACGACATAGAAGTCGCCCAACTGTCTGAAAACGTCATTACCCGGCGCAACACGGCGTGGCGCATCGCCCGGGGCGAATACGACGATCCCATGACGGTGTACCGCTTCCCCAACGGGACGGTCATGCGGGGGAACCAGATCAGGAACTGGGACCGGATCCCGGTTGGGACGAAGGTCTATCTCAACCGAGATCGCACCGAAGACGTCCAGGCGGTCACCGCCACCGTGCCCGTCATCATCCAGGGAACTACAGCCTTCGACATCGCCGGTCCCGCCTACAGACGCTCCGACACCTTCTACATCTTTCCGAAGGGCACGATTAAACACGGCAGGCAGGTCCGCCGATGGAACCGCATTCCGCCGGGGACGCGGGTGCTCGTCCGGTACAACGCGCCGGTCGCGTTGAACAGCGCCGGCCGCCAGGCCGTTCGACAGGACGATACCGTGTTCCTGGTGCCCCGCAGCGAAGTGCTGGTCGCCGCCAACGTGCCTGATGTCTCTCGGCTTAAGCGCGGCACCCTGGTCTTCACCAAGAAATAGGTTCGACAGACAGCCGTAGTATATCGCGACGCGCCACGGAGGAGGAGACTCATGGAGCTAATGGAACGTGGTATCGTCTTCTTCGCCGATACCGCCTGGTCGTACCTGCTGTACCTGCTGATCGGCGGCGGCCTGTTTCTCCTGCTGTATTCCCGTTTCCTGCCACTCAGGCATTTCAAGCATTCCATCGAAATCATCCGCGGGAAATACGACGACCCGAACGAACCCGGCGACATCACCCATTTCCAGGCGCTGGTCAGCGCCCTCGCGGCCACCATCGGCATGGGCAACATCTCCGGCGTGGCCGTCGCCATCGCGGTCGGCGGGCCGGGCGCCATGTTCTGGATGTGGGTCAGCGCCCTCGTGGGCATCGCGACCAAGTTCTTCACCTGCTCCCTGGCCATCATGTACCGGGGCACGGACAGCGCCGGCAAGACGCAGGGCGGGCCGATGTACGTCGTCCAGGAGGGGCTGGGCCGGAGCTGGAAGCCCCTGGCCTTTTTCTTCGCCGTCGTCGCGGTGATCGGATGCCTGCCCCTGTTCCAGGTCAACCAGCTGGTGCAGATCATGCGTGACGTGATCTTCACACCCATGGGCGTGGTCGGCGAAGATCATTTCTGGTTCGACCTCACGGCCGGCGTGGTGCTGGTGCTGCTCGTGGGTACCGTCATATTCGGCGGCATCACCCGGATCGCCGACGTTGCCACCCGCGTCGTCCCGGCCATGGTGATCCTGTACATGTTCTGCGCCCTTTGGATCATCGCGGCGAACTTCTCGGAAGTGCCCCGGTACCTCTTGCTGATCGTCACCGACGCCTTCTCCGGAGAAGCCGCGGCGGGCGGCGCCGTGGGCGCGGTCATCATGACCGGCGTGCGCCGCGCCGCCTTCTCGAACGAAGCGGGCATCGGCACCGAATCCCTCGTCCACGGGGCGACGAAGACCCGGGAACCGACGCGCGAGGGCCTGGTGGCCATGATGGAGCCCGTCATCGACACGATGATCGTGTGCACCTGCACAGCCCTCGTGATCATGATGACCGGGGTATGGCAGACGACTTCCGACAACGGCGTGACGCTGACGGCCAACGCCTTCGAATCCGCCATGCCGGGCTTCGGTTCCTACATGCTGATCGTGTGCGTGCTCTTCTTCAGCACCAGCACGATATTCACCTATTCCTATTACGGAACGAAGTGCCTCGGCTTCCTGGTAGGAGCCCGGTGGCAGTTTCTGTACAACTACTTCTACGTAGGCTGCATCATCGCCGCCTCGGTCGCTTCGCTGGATGCCGCCATCAGCCTGATCGACGGCACGTTCGCCCTGATGGCCATCCCCACCATGCTCTCGGCCCTGCTCCTGTCACCCAGGGTGATGGCGGCGATGCGGGACTACCGGAAACGCTTTCAACTGGGATAAGAAGGGATAATACCCATGACGTGGCCCGTTTTACATCACTACGACCAGGATCATCTCGCGCGCATCGCCCTGCCCCTGGGCGGCATCGGCACAGGTACGGTTTCCCTGGGAGGGCGGGGCGACCTCCGGGACTGGGAGCTGATGAACCGGCCGGGCAAGGGGTTCATTCCCGGCCGGGACACCCGGTGTCCGCCTTCGTTCGTACTCTATGCGCGGCCCGAAGGCGGGGCCGAAGTGACCCGCCTGCTTGAAGGCCCCCTGGAATACTTCGAATACGAAGGCGCCAGCGGCAGCCCCACGGCCAATCACGGCCTGCCCCGCTTCGCCCGGTGCGCCTTCGACGCGGCCTACCCCTTCGGCAGGGTCCATCTGTCCGACGACGACGTGCCGGTCGACGTGCGGCTGGAGGCGTTCAATCCCCTCATCCCCTGCGATGCCGACCGTAGCGGACTGCCCATGGCGGTCCTCCGGTACGTACTGGCCAACCGGACCGACGTTCCCGTTTCGGCGGCCGTGTGCGGCTCGATCCCCAATTTCATCGGCATGGACGGCACGGACGGGGCCTGCAGCGAAAATCGGAACCGATACCGCGCGGGAGACGGGTACCGCGGGCTGTTCATGGCTTCGAAGGGCGTGGACCGGGAGGCCGCGCAGTGGGGCACGATGGCGCTGGCCACGACGGCGGAAACGGTCAGCTACCGCACCGCCTGGCGGGAGGCCGGCTGGGGTACTCCGCTCCTCGACTTCTGGGATGAATTCAGCACCGGCGGTGTGCTTACGGACCGGGAAGCCGGCAACAATGACCGCCCCATGGCCTCCCTTTCCGCCCGCATCGACCTGGCGCCGGGCGAAACGTCCAGCGTGACCTTCGTGCTGGCCTGGCACTTCCCCAACCGCTATACCTGGACGCCCGCGACGAAGGAGGACCTGACGGTGGGCGGCGATACGGAGACCGCCGAAGAAGACGCCTGCTGCGAGGAGGGCGAGGGCTGCTGCGAGGATAGCGGCGACAACAGCGGTGAATGCTGCGACAATGGAAGCGAGGGCGGAGACGACGGCTACGTCTGTTGCGACACGGGCGACCGGATCGGAAACTACTATACGACGCGGTTCGAGGACGCGTGGGACGTGGTGGAGCAGGTCGTGCCCGATCTGGACAGCCTGGAAGTGGACACGCTCCGGTTCGTCGAGGCGTTCAGCGGCTCGGACCTGCCGGAGGCGGTCAAGGAAGCGGCCCTGTTCAACCTGAGCACACTGCGCAGCCAGACCTGCTTCCGCACGCCCGACGGCCACTTCTACGGCTGGGAGGGCTGCCACGACGCGGCGGGGTGCTGCCTGGGCTCCTGCACCCACGTCTGGAACTACGAGCAGTCCACGGCCTTCCTCTTCGGCGACCTGGCGCAGACCATGCGTGAAGTGGAATTCGCCCACGCCACCGACGAAAACGGCCTCATGAGCTTCCGCGTCTGGCTGCCGCTGGCGCGGGCCCGCAACTTCAGTCGCGCGGCGGCCGACGGCCAGATGGGCTGCGTCATGAAGATGTACCGCGATTGGCAACTTTCGGGCGACGACGAGCGGCTCCGGGCGTTGTGGCCCGACGTGAAGAAGTCGCTGGCCTTCTGCTGGATTCCCGGCGGATGGGACGCCGACCGCGACGGCGTCATGGAAGGCTGCCAGCACAATACCATGGACGTGGAGTACTTCGGGCCCAATCCCCAGATGGAGTTCTGGTACCTGGGCGCATTGCGCGCCGCGGAAGAGATGGCCCGCTACCTGGGGGACGACGGCTTCGCCGGAGATTGCCGGGATCTGTACGAGCGCGGAAGCGCATGGACCGACGCCCATCTCTTCAACGGCGACTACTACGAACACGAGATCCGGACGCCGCGGAGCGCGGAGGATATCGCGGAAGGACTGACCGTCGGCATGGGGCCGAAGGACCTGTCGAACCCGGACTACCAGCTCGGTCCGGGCTGCCTGGTGGACCAGCTCGTCGGCCAGTACATGGCCCATGTCTGCGGCCTGGGATACCTGGCGGACGCCGGCAAGGTACGCAAGTCGCATGAAAGCATCCTGGCGTACAACAGGCTGGAGGGCTTCCAGCGCCACACCAACGTCATGCGGTCCTACGTCCTCGGCGACGAGTCGGCGCTGCTCATGGCGTCCTACCCGAAGGACCGCCCCGACAACCCCTTCTCCTACTTCACCGAGGTCATGACCGGTTTCGAGTACACCGCGGCCATCGGCATGATCTACGAGGGCATGGTCGATGAGGGCCTGGCCTGCATCCGGGACATCCGCAACCGGTACGACGGACGGCGGCGCAATCCCTTCGACGAGGCCGAATGCGGACATCACTACGCCCGGGCCATGGCCGCCTGGGCCGCCCACCTCGCCCTGACCGGCTTTCATTACTCGGCGGTTACGAAGACCATGGCCCTGACCGACCAGCCGGGCCGGTATTTCTGGTCGACCGGATATGCGTGGGGGACGTGCGTGGTGTCGCGTAACGGTGCTGGACTGCAGACCGAACTGAGCGTCCTCCACGGAGCGCTCAGGCTGTCGCGGCTGCGATTGGGGGATTCGGGCGAGGCGGCGTTCGATCCGGTGCTTGAAATGGCGGCGGGTGAAGAGCGGACCGTCCTGGTCCAGGACTAGCGGCCGGGCCTACGGCTCCACCACCATGAAGTTGACGGATTTGGAGACGGAATCGTCTCCGTAGCGATCTGTCAGCGTCACGGTAAGCACGTATTCCCCGGCTTCGAGATCCGTGGTGTCAAGGGCAGTGAATTCCGCCTCTTCCTCCGCATGCCCCGCTCCTTCGAAAAACGACATGACCGTCTGCATGTCTCCTGGAGGTCTCGCCCTCCTGTTTCGAAAGGCGGGCATGCCCTTCGGCGTGATCTCGTACAGCGTCTCGTAGGAAGTCCGTCCGTCTTCGTCCATCTTCAGGTTATACACCTCGTAGTACACGTACACCAGGTGTCCTCGCGGGTACAGCCGTCCCGGATTGGGCACGACGCTCAGTCCCTTGCGCACAAAGGGACCGGGACTCGCCGAGGGCGTGATGGCAGTGGACAACTTGAGATCGCTGATGAGCAGGCCGCCGCCGCTGTAATCCGTGAAAGACACGGACTTCTTGTAAACCCCGATACGCCTCGTGGCTTCGTCCCGCATTTCCACGGCGGCGGTGAACACGCCCGAAGGCGCAGTCAGATTCGCGGCCAGTGTAAAGGCCGCTCCCTGGAGTTCCCGGTTGCCCGCCTGCCTTTCGGGGCGGTCTATGGGTCCGAACCTGTACGCGCGGGAGAGGACCGGCGTCTGTACCGTATCTCGCACGGTGACCTGGTTGTTCAGCCAGGTCCGGTCGCCCTTTTCGTCGGTGATGTCGCCGAACTGCCAGACCGGAATGCTGTAGGTGAGATCCACTTCGGTTGATCCGTCCTCACCACGGAAGGACACCGCGTCGAAGGCAAACTCGAGGAGTTCACCGCCGAAGTCATGGGTGTAGACCTCGGGACTGCGGGCGATCAGTTCGGTTGCGCGTTGACGGGGGTGGAACCGATCCTGGCGGACCATATCCCGGGTGAAGTTGCTGACGGCCTTGAGTGGATAGTCGAATTTCCCATCTTTCAACGTGTCCACGAAGAACAGTTCCAGGTCGTGCCGTACGTAGACCCAGCTTTCCACCACGTATCCGGGCTGGGTCTCCATCTCGCTTCGCGCGATGAGCCAGGCCGCTTCCACCCGGTTCACCGTCCGTTGCATCATGGGCAGTGGCGACTCGCTGTCATGAAGCTGCAGCCTGTAGCCGGTCAGGAGGTTCTTTTCGCGAATCGCGTCCACGGCCGGGTTTCCGGTAAGCATGTGGGGGATGTCCGGATCTTCATAGTGGCGAAACACGAAGCGCCGCCGGTCGTCGGGCGCTCCGTAGCGGATGTAGATCTCGCCGCGGCGGTCGTAGGGTTGCTGTCCCCCGGAGAAATGAACCCTGGCGTACATGACGCGACGGTAGTGCTCGACCAGGCGCTCGTTCTCTTTCGTTGCCGGATTCGCGTCCCGCTCGTTCCAGAAGGTACGCCACAGGGATTCGCGTTCCGGTCCGGTCGCCGATTCCCAGGCCTGCAGTTCCTCCAGCGGCGCGACATGGCGCAGATCCCTGTAGACCGCCCGTTCATCCGCGTCCAGCAGGGCGACATAGTCTTCCAGGGCCTCCTGCAGTTGCCCGTAATCTCCTTTGGATCCAAGGGACAGCACCTCGAATTGCGCCAGCATGGTACGGACCCTGGCCGGCGCGTCCTCACCCAGTTGCCATACCAGCCCCCTGAGTTGCACAACCCCGAAATCGTAACGTTCGGAACGATGATTCACGTCGGCGAAACGCAGCAGCGATTCGTCGTGATCCGGATTGACGCGGTATTGGTACATATACGCCGCGATCGCTTTCTCGTGTTCCGGCTCCGGCGGGCTGTCGTAGCAGCGGCCGAGTTGGAAGTAGGCGTCCGGATGCGAGGGGTTCAGCTCTACGGTTTTCTGGAAATACCGTCTCCCGTCTTTATCGCTGCCGATCAACCTGCTCGTCCGGACCTGGTCCATGTAGGTCATGCCCAGGTAGTAGTGAATATCCGCGTTATCGGGTTCGGCTTCGATCGCGTTCCGCAGCGCCTTACGGGCGTCGAGCCGCCGGTTGGGAGAGCGCATGTACACCATGGCCATGCCGACGTGGCCGGGCGCCCAGTGCCTGTCCAACTGTGTGGCCCGCCTGAACGCCTTCAACGCTTCATCATCGTTTCCGAAGGCCAACCAGGCCATACCAAGCCAGGAACGCGCCGGCGCTGATCTTCCCTCGTCGCGCACCGCCTGCTGGAAGAGGGGCAGGGCTTCGTCGAATCGACCCTGCTGGTAAAGGGATTTGCCGGTTTCGAGGGGGGTTTCCAGGGGGGAAGGACTTTCAACAGATGCCGGTTGGCCGGTAGCAGGCTGTGATGCCACTTCCAGCGTCATCGCGCATGCGGAAATCATCAGCAGGAAGTGTCGAGCAATCAATTTCGTAACTCCTTCAGAATGGGTACGAGAGCGCCGTTTGTAATTCAAGTTAACGCGGGACGGACCGAACATCAATAGTGTGATACCCTACTTTACTCAAGTAGGGCATCCTGAAGTCAACAACGATGCCGGGGAGAAGAATTGAATATCCAGGAGAGTAGGACGCTGCCGGGGGATGCTGAAAAGGCGCTCGATTCATTTCGGGCGCCTTTTCTATTTGGGGCCTACGCCGCGGCTTCCCGCACGATGCGCCCGTCGAAGAGACGGATGATCCGGTGGGCGTGGTCGGCCAGCGTCTGGTCGTGGGTCACCATCATGATGGTCGTGCCCGCCTCGTTGAGGCCGCTTAGCAGTTCCATCACCTCGGCGCCGTTGGCCGAGTCCAGGTTACCCGTCGGCTCGTCGGCCAGGATCAGCTTTGGATTGCCGATGACCGCCCGCGCCACGGCTACGCGCTGCTGCTGGCCACCGGAAAGCTGCTGCGGGAAGTGGTTCCTGCGGTGAGGGATCTGCATGTGCTCCATGGCCGCGTCCACCCGCTGCTTGCGCTCCTGCTTGGACGTGCCCAGGTAGATCAGCGGCAGCTCGATGTTCTCGTAGACCGTGAGTTCGTCGATCAGGTTGAAGCTTTGGAAGACGAAGCCGATGTTGGCCTTGCGCAGGTTGGCCCGCTGGCGCTCGGAGTGGCCGGACACTTCCTGGTCCAGGAAGTAGTACTCCCGGCCCGAGGGGTTGTCGAGGAGGCCGAGGATGTTGAGCAGGGTGGACTTGCCGCAGCCCGAGGGTCCCATGACCGCCACGAACTCGCCTTCGTCCACGGCCATGGTCACGTCGTTCAGCGCCGTCGTCTCCACCTCTTCCGTCGTGTAGAGCTTATTGAGGTTGCTGGTCGTTATCATCATATGCCCCTTTGCGATTCAGATCGGTACTCACTGCTTCTCAATCGTACATCAGCGACTCCACCAGCGGACTCGCGTTTTTCCTCAAAACCTGAAAGGCCACCGTGCCCAGCACAAGTACCAGGGCCGCCGAACCAGCCAATACGAACTCGCCAACGCCCAGCGCGGCATTGAATTCGTACATCCCGAGCCAGAAGCTCAGCAGCATATAGGCGGGCGGGCAGGCCAGCAGGATCGCGACCGCCAGGGGCAGCGCGAACTGCCTGCCGATCAGGGCCGTCGTGTTGAACGTCGATGCGCCCAGTACGCTTCGGATACCGATTTCCTTCGTTCTCCGGTTGATGTTCAACAGGCTCAGGCTGTATACGCCCAGCAGGGCGACTGACAGCGTGATGATGGAGATGTATAGCGCCACGTCTCCCAGCAACCGTTCTCTTTGATAGAACCGGCCGATGTCGTCTTCCAGGTAGTAGTACTCAAAGGGCAAACCCCCGGAGATTCGGTCCCAGGCCGATTTGACGGTCGACAGGGTCTCCCGCAATCCCTCCGGTCTTGTTTTGATCAGGAGAAACCGGATTCTGTCGGGAGCAAGACGCAGGACTACCGGCTCCAGGTCGTATTGCAACGACCGGTAATGGTAATCTTCCGTCACGCCGATCACGCGGGCTTTGTCGACGGGAATAGCCTCTCCGATCGGATCTTCCCACCCCATTTCCCTTACCAGCGCTTCATTGACGATCACGCCTTCTGTCTCATCCGTGGCGTGTGCTCTTGAAAAATCGCGTCCTTCCGCCAACGCAATGCCCAGCGTGGACAGATAGTCGTAATCCACGTGGTATTCGTAGGCCGAAAACCGCTTGCCCGACCTGTCGGTGTGGCCTATCTGACCCAACCCCCTCATCGGTCCGAATGAGCTCGACGCCGCCGAGACATGGGTGATCTGAGGGTAGTCGTCCAGCGCCTCTCTCACAGGCCCGAGCATCCCGGCGTCGGGCATGCTTACGACAAGCACATTCGACGCGTCGAAGCCGAGATCCTGGTCGGCGAAGTATTGAAGCTGGCGAAGAATGGTGAACAGGCAGATCATCAGGAAGATCGAAAGCGTGAACTGCATGGTGACAAGCACTTTGCTCAAGATCGTCAATGCCCCGGCCTTTACATGATGCGTCAGGATGGAGGTGGGATCGAGGCGGGACATGTAGAGCGCGGGATAGCTTCCGGATACGAGGACGACCAGACCCGTCAGGCCGATCAGCGCCAGGAGCGTCGACTCGCTGTCGAAGTAATCGATACGAAGATCCTTGGCGAACAGGCCGTTGAATCCGGGAAGCAGCAGATGGGCTAATGACAAACCCAGTATCAGCGCGGCCACACCCACCAGCAACGCCTCCCCCCAGAACTGTCCGATAAGCTGAGCGCGGGTTCCGCCCAGCGTCTTGCGCACGCCGACTTCCTTTCCGCGAAGCGCCGACCTGCCCAGCGTCACGTTGATGAAGTTGATGCACGCGATGAACAGAAGGAGGAAACCGAGCGTTCCCAGCACATACGAGACGACAATGTCGCTCTTTGGAAAGAGGTCGAACAATATCGAAGAATCCAAATAGATGCCGGCCAACGGCTGAAGTCCCATTACGCTGGCATCTATCCCCCGAAACCTGGGGAAGTGATTTTCAACGAAGTCCGGAAACTGGGCCTCCAGGGTCCCGGCGACCTCCGGGGTGGTCAATTCCACGAGGGTAGCCGCGACAGACTGGCTCCAGTTCCGATTCCAGTTGTCGCCGGTCTCCGTAAGGGTCTTCATCGAAATCAGAAAGTCGAACTGAAAGATGGTATTGGCGGGAACGCGGACCACGCCGGCCACCTGGTGTCTCCGGTCGTCCATGGTCAGCCAATTCCCGACGGGGTCGGCGTTTCCGAAGTACTTCTCTGCGATTTTCTCATTCAGTATTACCTGGGAACTGCTTTCGAGGGCGCCTTCGAGATAGCCGGATACGGCCTGAAAGGTAAGTATCTCGAAAAACCCAGGGTCGGCACGGAACACCGTTTCTTCGCGGACGGTCACGTCTCCATGACTCACCAGAACCGGCCCGGTATTGGCATATCGAACGGTTCGGACGATGCCCGCATAGGCGTCTTCCAGCGCTGGTCCAAGGGGAACGGGCGTAATCCCGATCGTGCGATACTCCCCCATGAAGGCCGTTTGGGTGACGCGAAATACGTTAGCGCCCTTTTCATGGAAGCCATCGTAACTCAGTTCCTGCCGGACGAGCAGGAAGATCAGGATGCACAAGGCCATGGCCACGGACAGGCCGAGTACGTTGATGACGCTGTGCCCTTTGCCCCGCATGATGTTTCTCAGGGCGGTTTTCAGGTAGTTCCCGATCATCGTTCTGCTCCTTTCGGCTTCACGCAGGTTGTTTCTGAAGCACAGAGAAGGGGCCATGCGATTGTGCAGACGACCCGGCTCGTACCTGCAGCTGTGCCTTCTTCCTGCTAAACAATAGGAAGATCAGACCGATTGCCTATAGGGCGATTACCTGATTTGGCGCGGGATTTTCCCTTAAATCTCGAGAAAATCCGTATGTTTGTCGGAATTGTCGGGAGGGGATAACAGAACCTGCGGAGGACTTTGCTACAGATCGACCAGGCCCTGTCTGATTGGCAGCGCGCCGGCTATCTTCAGATTTACTCATCGAGGAAAGTAAGGCGATATTTCAGGGCAATACGGACGAGGTCCGGCAGATTGCGGGCTTCCAGCTTTTTCACAAGATTGGTCCGATGTGTTTCGACTGTTTTGGCGCTGATGTTCAGAATGTTAGCCGCGGCCTGATTTGTATGGCCTTCGGCAATCAATTGCAGAACTTCTCTTTCTCGGGATGAGAGTCGATCTACGGGGCTAAGCGTCCGATCTCCTGTTTCATTCTGCAGGTATCCCGACAATACCGCTTGAGCAACCGCAGGGGACAGGTATACTTCGTCTATGCTGGCAGAACGTATAGCGAGGAGGAGTTCTTCGACTAGAGATCGCTTAAGGAGATACCCCTTTGCACCATTCTTAAGCGCCTGGCGCACCATATCTTCGTCGGAATACATGGACAGGATGACAACGCGCGTCCCGACATCCAATGACTGTATTCGGTATGTGGTTTCTATGCCGTTCAATAAAGGCATGGCTATGTCCACCAATGCTACGGCAGGCCTTTTTCGCTGAACCAATTTAAGTGTTTCCTGGCCATCCGACGCTTCGCCGACGACTTCAATATCATCCGTGGTCTCAAGCAATGATTTGATGCTTTCGCGGAACAGATGATGATCATCGGCAATGACGACCCTTATCATGTCTCCTCCAGGGGTATTGAAGCGATCAACAGTGTACCGGTACCTGTATCTGAATGGATATCCAGAACGCCCCCAAACGGTTCCAGGCGTTCCTTCATGTCGATTAAACCGATACCCGGGGCAAACTGGTCCTCAGGTGTCGAATCAGAATCGAATCCCCGGCCGTTATCGAGAATCGACAGTTGTATGGTCCGGTCTGTCTGTTTCAATCCCACTTCGACGTGGGTGGCGTGACCATGTTTTGCGCAGTTCGCAAGTCCTTCCTGCAAAATACGATACAGGCAGATATCAATTGTGTTGGAGAACCTGGGACAATCAATGCCATTATACACAACCGAGATACGGGTCCGATTAGCAAAGCTATTGCACAAACCGTCCAGCGCCGCGTTCAGTCCGACCGTATCGAGAATTGGCGGCCGCAGATCGTGGGCGATGGTTCGCAGTTTTTCCAGGGTTTCGTCGGTCATCGTTACCACGTCTCGAAGTCGTTCCCGCGTATCTTCGGAAACACCGGCCAAATCTTTCTGCGTAAGTTCCAGACTTGTCTTTAATATTAAGAGATCCTGACCGGTATCGTCATGCAGGTCTCGTGCAATGCGACGGCGCTCGGATTCCTGCGCGTCGACGAGTCGACGTGAAAGTGCCCTCATTCTATCGGCCTGCACCTTCAGCGATGCGCCCATTTCCTGGTTTTCCATTGCCAGTTCCAACTCCCCGGCCAGGACATGCAACTGTTCTTTTTCGTCGTTGCTAAACGGTTCTTCCGACCGCTTTGCTCCCAGTGCCAATGCCCCTCTGTAACCGGACTCGCCACCCAGTAAGATGATCAGCTCGAAGGGCGGATCGCCGGGTATACCGCTGGAAATGATGTCTCCATATCCGATTGGGGATTTATCGACAGCCGTAGTCTTCAAGAGGTGCTCGACCGTACCGGTGGACTCAATGAAAAAGGATCTGTTGCGGGCCGTGTTTTGCTCGGAAGCTTCCTCTACGCCGTACCACGAAAGCGACAGTGGTTTCTCCGAACTTTCATTGAGATAAATCGCCATGCAGGACAGGTCCAGCCCCTCCAATAGTTCCCGTCCGGTTTTTTCAAGCAGGGAATCCGAATCCTGACACCTCGACAGGGCTCGTCCCAGTTCTAACAGCCGCTGCCGATTCAGAAGTTCATTTCGTAAGAAATACCGGTCCATGGCCTGGATGACCGGCGTCTTCACCCAGTTCCAACCTCCCATGAGAATCAACATCAGCCCTGCGACAACACTCACCACAATGAGGTCGGAGGCTCTGAGAACAAACTCTTCTGATGAAATCGTGTAATAGAGTATGACAAACACTGCAAAGCTCAATATGAGAAACACACCCTGATTGGTGATCAGATATCTTATGGTCTTTCCGACGACGAATCTCAGGCCGAACACCCGATGTGCAAGAATCGCGTAGGCAAATGCGAGCGCCAACAGACACTGCATTCCCGCCGGGATAATCCGGTCAATGAACCATACGATCAACGGCAGCATCTGACCGTGGTCGGGAATCAGCCCCCATGAAGCCAGCATTCTGCCGGGTTGTGCGATCAACCAGGACGGTGCGAGTATGAGAGCCAGGAAGAATCCGGCTTCAATGATGTGCAGCCGTGTTCGTTGTTGCCGGCGTGCGACGTAATGTTGTACGATCAGAAGGCATCCAGCCGTCGCCATTAAGACAATCGCCGGAACGGGTGCGGGTACCAGTTGCGCAAAACTGTCAACTACTCCAACCCAATCGTGAGCCCAATCATAGATCAAACCCAAAAAACTGATGAGCCCCATTACCCCAAAGACGAACAGGGGAATGAGGATGAACCAGATCCTCCTTTGGATCCATGATCCGATTTTTGTAGTGGTGGGATAGACGGTTAAAATCAACAGGATCAGGATGGACTGCAGATTAACCGCCGCAAATACAACGCCTAGACTAAGTGGGATCGTCCAGGCCGGCCATGCGGCAATCAGATAGAAGACAGCCGGCGATACTATAGCCATCGTGAGGACAAGCAACGCGCACTGGAATGCCACCGTATTCTTCATGCCGTGGTATCCCAACCAGGTGCCAAAGCCCAGAAGGACAATCGAGAAGATCAGGAACGGGCCACGCTGAAGCCAACTCATTAGCTCGCTGCTGATCACTGTTTCTTGTTGATCACTCCCGCGGGTTTCGCGTGCGTAGTCATTCGGCTCGAGTGTGAGGATGCCGGTGTGTATCTGGCCGTCCCGAATCCATGTAAGATCAAGGCGATCCCCGGGTCTATACTCTGAGTGCACCTGAAAGTAGGATGAAGGATTCGACTCCAGGTCCGTGCTGTCGATGGACAAGAGTTTATCGCCTGCCCGCAGGCCTGTTTGGTCGGCCGGGCTGCCGGGTGTGACGCGTTCGATGATATAACCACCTGCCCACTTTATAAACATGAGTTGTAACCAGGTGCCTTCGTGAAGACGGCTGACTGCACCTCTCGACGATCCTCCCGTAGGAATCGTCTCACTTCCCCGAAGCTGGATACCGGACGACCAGCGGTCAATCTTGGCCAGTCGAATCGTCGACCAGGTAACCATGCCGATGTGTAAACACAACAACATGATCAGCGTACTCAGTATCAGATAACGGTAGATAAGCGATTTCATCCAATGCCATCCCGAGATGTGATCTTTGAATAAAACCGGCCAGATGATCGTCAATTGAAATACAGGATGTAAATGTATACCGGTGTAGGGTGGGATTTTACAAAAAAGTGCCGCTGAATCGCAGGCGTCAAGGAGAGTTCAGCCAATGCGAGTCTGAGATAACCGGTGAGTCTTGCAGACACAGTCACAGCCCGAACGGTCACAGTTCGGTCCGCACGCTGGTTCCGGATCCCTGGTCGGGCGAGTTGTCAATGGGGTGCCGACCTGGCCAATCACGATACGGTTCGCGTCCGCAGTGCCGCCAGCAGGCCCGGCACCCCGAAGAACAGCAGGCTGAGGGTCGAGGGGTTCATGTCGATGGATCCGCGCTTGCGGGGATCTTCGCTCCAGTCCTGCACGTCGATGAGCTGTTCCAGGATCTTCAGGCCGGTCTCCAGGTAGCGGTGGTCGCCCGTCAGGCGATGAGCGTAGCCCAGGTGCCGGCAGAGGATGCCGCCGTAATGTTCCTTGAGTGGCCGGTCGGACGCGAAAGTGTCCGGAAAGCCGCAGAACCAGTCCACAGCCCGGCGGTAAGCCTCGGCAACGTCCTTCCTGCCGGTCATCCGGTGCATCAACTCCAGGCCGATCATCAGGTAATGGGTCTGGTAACCCTTCTGTTCCTCGTAGGGCAGGTCGCGGATCATGCGGGAGAACGGTCCGCCGAGACCCCTGAACTCGTCGTCGGTAAAGGGGTCGGCCGTACCCGTTTCAACGGCCAGCGTCGTGCCTTCCGTGGCCATGCCGTAGGGTAGTGGTTTCGGCAGCCGGTCCGGTGTCGCGACCTGGAATCGCTTGTGCCAGCTCCCGTCCTCGTTCTGGCCCCGGGCGACGATGGCATACACATCCTCGGCGCGACGCAGGAAGCGCTCTTCCCCGGTCGCTTCATACACATAGAGCAGTCCGCGCAACACATTGGCGATGGACCGCAGGCTGAAGCTGAAGGCGGAGTCTTCCGTCCACCTGTAACGCAGGAAGAACGCGCCGGCCTCGCGCAGGACTTCAAGGGTCCTGCCGTCGCCGGTGAGATGGTAGTGGTCGACCCAGTTGTCGACGAAGGTATGGGAAGCGCAGGGCTCGTCGCTGAAATGATCGACGCCGTGGCGGTAGCAGCCGCCGACCATGTACGGCCGGAAGGGATGCCAATGGCACGTATCCACGTCCATCGAATGACGGGTCATGGCCTCGGCCAGCGCGAAATACCGCGGATCAGTCGTGCGCTGGTACTGGATCCAGACCGCGTGGCGGGGGTCCCACTCGCTGTTGCACCAGCCCCAGCGGCCCTGGGACTTCCAGTCGTCTTCGGCCTCGTCCCACGTGGCCCGGACATCGCCGTAGTCCAGGTAACCGTACCAGCGTCCGAGTCGGATGTTACGCGCCAGCCAGTCCGCGAAACCCGTCATCATGCGCTCCGCGGATTGGATCATCTCCAGCGAGATTCGCGGCGTCTGCGCGGATTCCGGTCGCCGCTCCCGATCCGGATCCGACTCCGGTCGACGCTGCCGCTCCTGACGCGACTCCGACCGACTCTCCCGTGCCGGATTTGAAGCCGCCGGAATCCCCTGCCTGCCGGCGTCAACCAAAGTGGAAGCCGCGAAGCCTCCCGCGGCCCCGCATCGGTCCATCCACTCGGGCGAGACCGAAACGTGGGGCTGCGACAGGGCGCATTGAAGCGTTTCGACCGCCTCTTCGCGGCGATCTTCCTCGAAGTACAGGACGTAGCACTCGGTGGTTCTCGCTATACCGGTTCCGTCGGCATACACCCCTTCTCCCTCGTGCCAGGCGACCTCTTCAGCGTACCGGGCCAGCGAAAGGCGGCCGCCGTCCGGGTCGTGGCGCGCGTACACGGTCAACCGTCCCTCATCGGTCATTTCGATGGCGCGTGGGAACTCCTCGGCCATGTTCCGGCATGCGACGCCGACGCCGGACTTCCCGTCACTGAGGGTCGCCCAACCTTCGCACGCTTCATCTTCAGCGATGGTGCTTTCTAGCCCCGGCCGGCCGTGCATCACCCGCACCTGGTTATCCTCCTTCTGCGCGACGCGCAGACGCTCATCCTGATCGAGCGTTCCCGTAACGATCCCGTTCAGTCCGAAGGCGTAGTCCGGACTGAATCCGGTGAACGGGGTGGGGACGTCCAGGGCGAGGTCTTCGATTTCCACTTCCCGCGGATTGCAGGTGAAGACGTGAGTCTGGAGTATCCGCAGAAACGCCTGCCCGGCATAGGCGTGGATCCGGGTGATACACCGTACCGGCCGGTAGCCGCCGTAATGATGCATGGGGATGTCGGCTTCCAGCGCGCTCTCCAGCCGGATCACGGTGCGCAGCGGACCCCGTTCCTCGACGGCTACTGAATAGGAGTCACCGGCCAGCGATGCCCTGCACAGGCCGCCCGGACCGTACAGCCGACGTTTCAGTTCCCCGTCGGAAGCGCCCTCACTGATCCGTGCCCAGGCATCGCCTGCCCGGTCCCGGCCCCGGCCGAATTCCGCGCGGGCCGGCTCGCTGTGCTGAGCATCGCCGAGCGAGACGTCATGGTAGAGACGGTATCGATGGCGGTCGACCCTGAATCGCAGGACGCCCGTGTCCACGTGGAGATCGTTTTCGGTTTCTTCGACGCGTACGGAATGATATGTGTTGGGATTGCCGGTGGTGGTTTGCCTGGGTGCCGGCGCTTCATCGCCCGTATCATCCGTAAGTTGGTAGGACGCCCTCCCGGATGAGCCGGACTTCGCCTGGAAATCAACGAGCACCCACTTCATCGATCCGTCCGCCCAGCGACCGAGTACCCGGATCTGGGCCGGGACGCGGTCGCCATCGGGATCCACGACGACCAGACCTTCCGTCCCGCGCAGCATGCCCTCGGGAATGGGTACGCCTCGCGTAACCGGCCATTGCGCCGGGTGACGTTCCGGGCCATGGGAATACGAAAGGGGGATCGATATCATGCCGTTTGTGGGCATCGCTTGATCAGGATTTGCCTCATCCCTATATTCTGGCGCACCGAGACGCACCGAGACGCACCGAGACGCACTGAGACGCACTGAATACGGGAGGCCGTCGCGGTCAGTAAACCGGGTTACACTCGAATATAATCCAAGGAGAACGCCATGTCAGGCCCCGTCAAGTTGAAGTCCGTTGCCATAACCGGGAAGGCGCCCGGCCCGAAACTCCTCATACTCGGGGGTATACACGGCGACGAGTTCGAATCCATGTGGGCCATACGGCGGCTGAAGGAGGCCATGGATCCCGGTGAACTCCGCGGCACGGTCACCATGGTCCCCGTCGTCAACGAGGCGGCCTACTGGCGCGGCCGGCGCACCGCGGAGGACGGCCTGGATCTGGCCCGGACCTGCCCCGGCCGGGCAGACGGCACCATCACCGAACGGATCGCGCATGCGGTCAGCGCGATGATCCGCGAGGCCGACTACCTCATCGACCTGCACAGCGGCGGACTGATCTCGAGGTTCTACCCGACGGTGGGTTACATGCTGCACGCCGACGCCGACGTCCTGGCGCGGCAGCGAGAGATGGCCCGGGCTTTCAACATGCCGGTCGTCTGGGGAACCTACGCGGGACACGACGGCCGCACGCTCTCCATCGCCCGGGACGCCGGCGTTCCCGCGATTTATTCGGAATGGATGGGTGCGGGCGACTGCGACCCCGAGGGCGTCGACGGCTATTACGAAGGGTGCCTGAACGTCATGGGCGTACTGGGTATGATTGAACGCGACCAGCCGCCGTCGATCATACAGCACACGGTGGAAGACGACCGGGAAGGCGCGGGACACATCCAGCTGAACTACCCGGCGCCCTTTTCAGGTTTCTTCGAACCCTGGGTCGAACTGATGGGTCGCGTCGAGCCCGGTGATGGATTCGGGGTGGTTACCGACCTGCTGGGTGACCGGCGGGAGGAGATCGTTTCCACCCAGTCCGGCCACGTGCTGGTGCTGCGCACCTTCAACCGTGTCCACGAGGGCGAGACGATCGCGGCGGTGCTGGAGGTCTGAGCGATCAGATTAGAGGAGAGATTGAGTCAAACAGCCATCAATAGCTCAGTAAGGTTACGCCCTATAGTCGGGGGAGGCAGTTCCTTGTTTTCTTGCTGTGCGATCTCAAGCCATTCGTCGACGATTTGGCAGAGTTGGCGGTAAACTTCCGTTTCTTCGTCACCGTGGCAGCAGGGACCAATGATTCCAGGGCAATAGCCGATGTAACACTCATCCTCATTCGACCACTCGACGATTTTAATGTAGCGCGCGCTCGTTGTCATTTGAGCGACTCCTCGATGTTTCTCATTACCACCTTTTCCTGGTAGGGTTTGACGTCATCGCCCGGATTCCCTGAAACTACCACTCTCATCCCTCTAGGATGTTCGAAATTCCTGTGGTTACCTTTCCCGCCTCTGTCGATGAATCCAGCCTTTTCCAGGTCTCGGATTAGTTCCCTGATCTTTCTCGGCATGAGTGGAAACCAATTCTGTTGAGTAACGTAGCGTAGACTGCCGCCAGATGTCAATATCAATCCAAACGGCTTGAAATCGTGTTCCTAAGAGCGAATACCATTCGTCGTGCTTGACGCGTTACACATCGTGGTCATATCCTTAGTAGTCTGGATACAATGAAGATTCTCGACGGTCCTCCCTTGTTTTGCGGACTTGATTTCTGATTCGAACTGCGTTGGAATCGACTCATACTGGAAAACTCCATGATCCGTGACTCCTACTGGCTGGACATGCCCTACACGCCCTCCGATCCCCTGTCCGGGGACCTGGACGTGGACGTCGTCGTGATCGGCGGCGGCGTGACGGGGGTGACCGGCGCCCTGTTCCTGGCCGAGGGCGGCGCGCGCGTGGCGGTACTCGAGCGGCGGGAGATCGCTTCGGGCGCGACGGGCCGCAACGGGGGGTTCATGCTGGCCGGGACCCACGAGTACTACGCCGAGGCCGTGGAGGAACTGACGGACCTGTACGGCCCGGACGGCAGGAGGCTGGCCCGGGAGGCGTGGACGATCGCCCTCGAGAACCACGATCTGATGGCCGGTCTCATGAAGAAGTACGACATACAATGCGACTACTACCGGCACGGCAGTTTCGTGATCGCGATGAAACGGCCGGACCGCGGTTCTCACAGGAATCCGCTGGAACGCATCGCCCAGTCGTACCGCCTTCTCCAGGAGGATGGGTTCGAAGTGGCCTACCTGGACGAGGAGGAACTCTACGAGATCAAGCGTAGCCCGCTCCTGGCAGGCGCCTTCTGGAACAAGTTCGACGGCGAACTCCATCCGGTCAAATACGTGCGAGGTCTCGCGGCCGCCGCGGGGGGGCTGGGCGTCCGGTTCTTCGAAAACACGGCCGTCACCGGGGTCGAGCGGAAAGACCGCGGACTGCTCGTGCATACGCCCGGTGGAAGGATCCGGACACAGCAGGTGCTCCTCGGGATGAACGCCTACACGCCGCAACTCGATGCGCGGTACGAGCGGCGCATCATCCCCCACCGGGGGCAGGTCTTCACGACGGAACCCGTCTCCGAGCGGCTGTTCAACGGCGTCTTCTACGCCAACGATGGCTGGGAATTCTGGCGGCAGCTGCACGACGGGCCCGGGGAGGGCGGCCGACTGCTGTTCGGCGGGGGCCGGAATCACCACATCCGCGCCGAGCGGGGATTCCACTTCCTGCGGCGCCGAAGCCGGCCGGGCCAGCCGGTCCGGACGTACCGGGGGTACAAGGAGCGTCCCACGCGGGCGGTTCAGCGGACGAACGACCGGGCATTCAACAGCGCCTTCCCGCACCTGGCCAATCTCGGCCGCTCCCACCGCTGGGGCGGCGTCATGGGCTTCTCCTACGACAGCAGCCCCTTCGTCGGCGAGACGGAAACGCCGGGCGTACACATCGTCGCCGGATTCACGGGCCGGGGCAATGCCTACGCCACGGTGGCGGCGCGCATGCTCAGCGACCGGTTGCTGGGCAGGCCCCCAACCCTGGAACGCCGGTTCGAGACGGTGAAGCGGGTTTTCGATCCTTTGCGCGGAGGGATCGACGCGGAAAACCGGCGCCGGTAAGCCCCGTCCGGGTATCAGCGTAAGCCCGCCTATGCGAACTGGTGGAAGTGCCGGGTCATGCGCCGTTCAACCTGCCTGAGCAGGATGGAGAGGGACAGGCAGAGCAGGAAGTACACGAAGGCCACCAGCAGCCACACCTCGAAGAGCAGCCCGCTCGAATTGGCGATTTCCGAACCGACGAAGGTCAGTTCCTGGACGGAGATGAGGGAGACGATGGACGAATCCTTCACCAGGGAGATGTACTGGCCCGTCAGCGGCGGCGCGATGCGGGCCAGTGCCTGGGGAAAGATGACGAACCGGTAGCGGTCCAGGACCGGTATACCCAGGCTTTCCCCGGCCTCCCACTGGCCGCGGGGAATGGCGGCCAGGCCTGCCCGGACGACTTCGGCGATGTACGCGGCGCTGATGGAGGATATGCACAGCACGCCGGAGACCAGGTTCTCCCAGAGCGCCGGGGGGCCGAAGAGGAAGCGCTGCCATCCCGATGCTTCCTCCGCGGGCCGGCTGAACAGGGCGTCCAGGCCCAGCAGGGGCATCAACTGGCTGCTGATGAAGAAGTAGAAGATGAAGATGAACACCAGGGGCGGGATGTTGCGCAGGATCTGGATGTAGGTCCCGCAGAACATGCGCAGCGTGCGCCCCCCTGCGTACCTGCCCACACCGATCAGCACGCCCAGTATGCTGGCCAATACCGCCCCCCAGAGACTGAGCCGCAGGGTCGCGTAGATCCCCGTCAGGAAAAAGGGCGTTTCGCCAGCGTCGCCGGTGGCAAAGACGGTCGAAAGCGCCTGGGGCCAGTCCCAGCGGTACGCTACGCCGATGGCCGAACGGTACCACATCCAGCCGGCCGCCGCGACCAATCCCACCAGCAGGATCCCGTCCAGCCGATTGAACCGGAACCGGCTTTTCCTTTGACCGATCATCGACATCATGCACCCGCCCTTCGCCGTTCGGCCATGGCCGCCGCGGTGGAAAGGGCAAGGGTCACGGCCAGGTAGATCGCGGCCACGGTCAGCCAGATCTCGAAGGTCAGGAAGGTGTCCGCGATGAGGTTCCGGCCCTGCGTGGTGAGGTCGAAGATGGCGATGACGCTGACGATCGAGGAGTTCTTCACGAGCGATACCGCCTCGTTGGTGAGCGGCGGCAGCATGTTCCGGAGCACCTGCGGCAGGATGACGTACCGGTAGTTGTCAAGGCGCGTCAGTCCCAGGCTCTCCCCCGCCTCGACCTGCCCTCTTGGTATGGCCCGCAGGCCGGCCCGGAAGATCTCGGACGTGTACGCGCCCTGGAACGCGGCGAGGCACGCGATCGCCGTCGTGGTCTGTCCCCAGCCGAGGATCGGGCCGAGGACGAAGTACATCACGTAGAGCTGGATCAGCAGGGGGGTGTTGCGGATCAGTTCCAGGTACCCGCGGGCGAGTCCGCGCCCCACCACGGAGGAAGACAGCCGCAGGAGCGCGGTCGCGAGCCCGATGACGAGGGTCAGGATGAGGCTGAGGACGGATATTTCGAGGGTGACGAAGAGGCCCTGGATCAGCGGGCCGGCGGCCCAGGCGCCGTTATCGGACGTGAACAGGAAGTCGTCCACCCGGTACCACTGCCACCGGTAGTTGATGTTCTCGGCGCCGCGCATGACCGCGAAGACGAGGATGCCTGCGATGGCCGCCGGCTGGATCCAGTTCGACAGTGCACGCCTGACCCACGGCCTGCGGAATGGCCCGATCACGCCGAAGCCTCGTAGTGGAGGATCTGGTTGAGGAAGGCCCGGGTCCGTTCTTCCCTGGGCGCGTCGAAGAAGACGTCCGGCGCGGCGCTTTCGACGATCTCGCCGTGGTCCATGAAGACGACCCGGTCGGACACCTTGCGGGCGAAACCCATTTCGTGGGTCACGCAGACCATGGTGATGCCGCTGTCCGTGAGTTCGAAGATCACGTCGAGGACCTCCCGGATCATCTCCGGGTCGAGGGAGGACGTGGGTTCGTCGAAGAGCAGGATATCGGGCTGCATGCACAGCGCCCGGGCGATCGCCACGCGTTGCTGCTGCCCGCCGGAGAGCTGGTCGGGGTACTTTTCGGCCTGGTCCCCGATGTGCACGCGCTCGAGATAGGACAGGGCGGTTTCCTCCGCCTTTTCCTTATCCATCCCGAGGTTGCGCATGGGGGCGAGGGCCAGGTTTCGCAAGACGGTCATGTGGGGGAACAGGTTGAAGCTCTGGAAGACCATGCCGATCCTGCCGCGCAGTTCGCGGGGGAGCCGCTCGCCCGGTCCCAGCGGGACGCCGTGGACCCGGACCGCGCCCTGGTCGTGGGTTTCCAGCCGGTTGATGCAGCGGATCAGCGTGGACTTGCCGGATCCCGACGGACCGCAGATGACGACGCACTCGCCTTCACCGATGCTGAGATCCACGTCCCGGAGCACCTGGAAAGTCCCGAACCACTTGCTTACGTCTTCAAACGCGATAATGGATGGGGTATCGCCAGACACTGCTCAGGTGCCCTCGATCATCGCCTTCATCCTGGCAGCGACCCAGTCGACCGCCACGTCGATCATGCCCTGTCCCTTCACGGCGTCGGCGAGTTTGGCTTCGTGGTGGAATTCCCGGTCCTGGGCGGCCCGGTCGGCCTCGGAGATGGTCAGCCTGGCCGAATCGTAGTCGACGCCCTCCCAGTGGACGTGCCGGGGGAAGGCCGCGTAGGCGAAGGAGGTCTCGAACTCGCTGGCGTGGCCGGGACAGTTGTTCGAGTCCATGTACTTCCGGACGATTTCCGGGGTATAGGCTTCCCAGTAGCTGCAGAAGGTGAAATCGACCCCCAGGCGGGAACGGATGTCCTCCAGCGCGGCGTTGACGGGACCGGCGTTCCCGGCGTGGCCGTTGACGGCCAGGATATGGCTGATCCCGCCCCGTTTCATGCTGTCGGCCACGTCGTAGAGGAGTTCCGTGAAGATCTCGGGCCGGGTCGTCAACGTACCCTTGTGGTCCATCCAGTGCTCCGACACGCCGATGGCCAGCGGCGTGGTGACCACGACCTCCGGATAGAGCGCCTGCGCGGCGCGTTCGGACACGTGGACGGCGCTGGCGGTGTCGTGGGACATTTCAAGGTGCTCGTTGTGCTGTTCCGTGCTGCCCGTGGGAATGATCGCTCCCTTGAGGTTGCCGTCGCAGATCCCTTCTCGGAACTGCCTGCGAGTCATTTTCCAGAGTTGTACGGGACGATCCTGGGGTAGGGCGTCGGACATGTAAGACTCCTGACTGGTTGGCTGTTGATCGCGGTGGGTCTCGCTGGATGATCGGCGCGGGCACGGTCTTTCTCGCTTATTCGTAATCCTCCCGGGGCGGGCTGAAAATGTCCAGGGCGACGGATTTGGTCATGACTTCGGTCACGCCGTGCTGGACCCCGCCTGGAATCACGTACTTGTCGCCCGGCCGGATGGTCCGGCTTTCCCCGCCGATGACCATGACGAATTCACCTTCCAGCACGACGCCCAGCTGTTCATGGGGATGGTCGTGCATGGGCACCTGCGATCCCGGCGAGAGCGTTACGAAGGACATCTGGGCCCGTTCGCCTCCAGCCACGGCGATGCTGACGCCCGGGGCGATGGACTTTTTGGACATTTTTTCCTCTTCGACGAAATACATATGCTCCTCCATTGCTCCTCCGGCTGTGGGCGGGATGCCCGGTGAAAACGGTCGTGCGCAATCGGGTCGGGCGAGGCCGCCACGCCGTCCCGACCACGCCGCCACGCCGTCCTGACTAGGCCGCCCCGGCGTACACGGCACTCGCCGCCGCCACGCCGCTCCCGGCGACTTCGTGGCCTCCCGCGCGCAGGGCCTGTTCGAGAGCGCCCAGGCAAAGAATGACGTGATCGCGCTGCGAGGACTGGCCCATGAGCCCCACGCGCCAGGCCCTGCCCTTCAACGGACCGAGGCCGCCGCCGAGTTCGAGTCCGTAATCTTTCAGCAGGCGGCTCCGCACGCCGGCCTCGTCGATCCCTTCCGGGGTCAGAACGGGGTTGATGGTCGGGGCGCGGTGCGGCGGGTCGACGAAGAACGCGAGCCCCATGGCGTCGATCCCCGCCCTGAACGCTTCGTAGTTGGCGGCATGCCGTTGGTGGCCGTTCTCCAATCCCTCCTCGTGGATGAGCACGAGGGCTTCCCGCAAGGCGTAGAACAGGCTCACCGGCGCGGTATGGTGATAGGTCCGGTCGCCGTCCCAGTACGCGTTGATCAGGGCAAGATCCATGTACCAACTGCCAACCGGTGTCTTGCGGGCGGCGATGGCCTCGAGCGCGCGGACATTGAGCGTAAGGGGCGCCAGGCCAGGCGGGGCGCTCAGGCATTTCTGGCTGCCGGTATAGCAGATGTCGATGCCCCATTCGTCGACTTTGACGGGTGTTCCGCCCAGGGAGGCCACGGTATCGACCAGGACGAGGGCGCCGTGCGCGTGGATGACGGGGATGATCTCCTCGAGGGGTTGCAGCACGCCCGTGGACGTTTCCGCGTGTACGAGGCCCACGACCTTGGGACGGCATCCATCCAGCGCCTGCCGGACCTGTTCCGGCGTGAAAGGCCGCCCCGGTTCGCCTTCGAGACGTATCAACCTCCCGCCGTGGCGCTCGGCCATCTGGGCCATGCGGTCTCCGAAGACGCCGCCCACGCAGATGAGTACCTCGTCACCCGGCTCCACGAGATTGCAGATGCAGGTCTCCATGCCGGCGGAACCCGTGGCGGAGATCGCCAGCGTCATGGCGTTTTCGGTCTGGAACACGTACCGCAGGAGCGCCTTGGTATCGTCCATGACCCCGATGAAATACGGGTCCAGGTGGCCGGTCAGCGGAGCCCCCATGGCCTGGTAGACCCTGGGATGCATGTCGCTCGGACCGGGCCCCATGAGGACGCGTCGGCCGGGGTCCAGGGGTACGAATGAATCATGATGCGGGGGCATGCGTTGGCGTTCCCTTCGAATATAGGTATGTCTTAGGGAATACAGGTATGTCTTTCGGAGCGCATGCTGACCGGGATTTATACGTCAGCGTGTCTGAATGAGGGTCCTGACCGTCCAGGCGTCGACAAAACCTCTGTTTCTCAGCCAGTCGCGCAAGATGTCGGCATCGGCCTTTTCCTTGAAGTCGCCCACGCGCACCTTGAAGCCGTTGGATTCTTCATCCACGTAGATGCCATACGACCATTCCGTCAGCGTTCGCTCCACCTGTTGTAGCGCGGCTTCGGCCGCTTCTCGTCTCGTAAACGAAAAAAGCTGGACTCTGTATCCCAGGGTGGGTTCCGCTGCCGTGGGGGGGACGGGGGAGTCGGAAGTCGATTCGGCCGGATCACCGATCAACGCCTCATCGGATCGAGACGCGTCGTCTTCGCGCTCTTGCGCTTCGGGTTGAGGAACAGGAGGTGCCGCGGCGGGTGCCCGCTTCCCGAGCAGCCACGAGCAACCCGTCGCATTCAAGCCGAACAGGAGACACAAAACCATCGTCGCAACCTGGAACGGCTTTTTAAAAGGAGAGTCATACCGCATGATCAGTACCCATATCGGTAACGGTGCCTGGCGGAAGGGCATTGGTCTAGGCAACGGTTAGTATAGGAGCCGGTCACAGAGGTGTCAATCAAATTGGTCACAACAAAAGAGGATTCCGGAAATCCCGGAATCCTCTTGAAAACCACAAGTTTCACGATCGACCGACCACCGCCGGGATCCATCCCCGGTACCTACATGCCTTCTCCCGAGGTGATCAGATCCATCTTCGTCTTCTGGTGTTCTTCTCCCTTGGTAAACAACTCCATCTTCCTGGCCTCGTCCGTTTCGATACTGGCCAGTCCAGCGTAGGCATCGCCGAGTACATCGTGGGCTTCGATACTCTTCGGCTCTAACACCAGCAGCTTGTTCATGCTTTCGACAGCACCATTGAACGCCGCCGAGGCCGCTTCCACGTTTCCGGCATCCCGGTCGGACAATCCTTTGTTGTAGTAGTTGATCCCCAGGTATCGCAGCAGATCCTGGGCCTCCGGAAGGGCGGCGGTTCCCTTTTCCAGTACTTCGATCGCCTTTTCCAGGTTATTCTTGGAGGAATGGATGGAACCGAGGTCCCGGTACATCGACTTTTCTTCCGGAAACGCTTCGATCGCCCGCTCGTACGTGGTGATCACGCCGGCCGTGTCGGCGACTTCGAAGTAGGCGTTGCGCATGATGAGATAGGTGTTGATATCGACCTCTTCCGACAGTTCGATGACCCTGTCGCAGGCCATGATCGCCTTGTCCCAGACCTGGGTGTTGAAGTACACGTTGATCAGGCCGTCCCAGGCTTCGAACCTGTCCGGATCCGCTTCGGTGAGCTTCTCGAGGGCCATCCTGGAACTTTCATAATCTTCCGAGTTCAGGGCGGCGTAGCCCCAGTACAGGTACCCCTGTTGCTTGGCGGCTTCCAGGTTGTCCGCTTCCTCGGCCTCGTTCTTCTTGCCGATGGAGCGCAATATGTCCTGGAGCAACGAGGTCGCGTTGACGGAGCGGTCGTAGAATTGGGCGGCGTCCGCGTACTTCCCCTGTTCATAGTTTTGCTGGCCCGTCTGGTAGTTCGTGCGGATCATGGTGCCCAGG
The DNA here is from genome assembly GCA_009838645.1 of Gemmatimonadota bacterium. Taxonomy (NCBI): domain Bacteria; kingdom Pseudomonadati; phylum Gemmatimonadota; species Gemmatimonadota bacterium. The sequence goes on from VXRC01000029.1 coordinate 44,563, forward strand.
GTGTTTCTGAACTGTTCCTTGTCCTTCTTGTCCAGATCATTGAAGGTCACCGCATTCCAGTTCTGGAACATCGTGTCGAAATTTCCCCGGTAGTAATGAATGAGCCCGAGGAGATAGTGGGCGTCGTTGTTGCCCGGGTCTTTCTCCAGGGCGGTCTCGAGCAGCGCCAGGGCCTTGTCCCACTGCGGCGGCGTTTCTCGGATGTAGATCTTCGCGGAACGAAGCTCGATTTTCTGCGCGTCGGCGGCGACCGGTATCAACAGGGCGAAGCCGAGGGCAAACAATACGCCGATGGAAACCTTTCTTAAGAACATTACGGACTCCTTTCGACAGGTACGTCCATGACACTGATTCGCGGCCTGCCATGGTTTTGAATCTTCATGATCGCGTCCGGTGGATCGGATGTAGAGAATCTTCTAAAATAAAGTGATTCGCACCTGTCCGTCAAGGTGATTCGGGTGCGTCGCGCCGGTAGCTTACCCGGCCGCCGGCGATGGTCATGGCTACGCACCCTTCCAGCGTGCGGCCGGTGAAGGGCGAGTTTGCCGATCTTGACCTGAAGGACGCGGGATCCACGGTCCAGGTTCCATCCGGATCGAAGAGCAGGAGGTCGGCGGGGCCGCCGGACGCCAGGCTGCCTCCTTCTACCCCCAGGATACCCGCGGGGGATGCGGACAGGGCCCTGATCCCTTCGTCCAGGGTCAGCAGGCCCGGCCGGATCAGTTCGGTAAACACGACGGCCAGCATGGTTTCGAGACTGGTGGCGCCGGGCAGCGCTTCCTGGAACTCCGTGTTCTTCTCGTCCACGGAACGCGGCGTATGATCCGAAGCGACGGCGTCGATCGTTCCGTCCGCCAGGCCCGCGCGAAGCGCCTCCACGTCCGCTTTGCTCCGCAGGGGCGGATTGGTCTTCAGGCGGGTATCGTATGTTGAAAGGGATTCGTCGGTCAACACCAGGTGGTGGGGACTGGCATCGGCGGTCACCCGCACGCCCCGCTGCTTCGCCGATCGGATGAGATCCACCGTCACCGCAGTGCTGGCGTGGGTGATGTGGATCCGTCCGCCCGTCCACTCGGCCAGCATGAGGTCCCGGGCGGCGACGGTTTCTTCCGCGATGGAGGGTATGCCCTTCAGTCCCAGCCGGGTGGCGTGGCTTCCCTCGTGCATTTGCCCGCCGGCCGAGAGCGCCAGGTCTTCGCAGTGCACGAGGATGGGCAGGTCGAACATCCGGCTGTATTCAAGGGCCCGGCGCAGGATGGCCGGATTCCGGATGGACCGGCCGGCATCGGACAGCGCCACGGCGCCGGCCTCGGCCAGTTCGCCGGCTTCGGTCAGGCGTTCGCCCCGGCGTCCCGCGGTGACCGCGGCGATGGGATGGACCTTCGCCGCCGCGCCGGCCGCCCTTTCCCGAACGAATTCCACCGTGGGCGCGTCGTCGATGACCGGGTCGGTGTCCGGCATGCACGCCACGGCGGTGATACCGCCCGCGGCGGCGGCGAGCGCGCCGCTCTCCAGGGTCTCCCTGTACTCGAATCCCGGTTCGCAGAGATGGGCGTGCAGATCGACCAGGCCCGGAAGGACGAGCAGGCCGGCCGCATCGATGACCGCGGCGCCTTTCGCCTCGTCGTCCGCCGGCCGGTCGACGATCCTTCCGTCGCGCATCCAGAGATCGCCCTGCTCGTCGCGGCCGGAAGCGGGGTCGACGATGCGTCCGTCGCGGACCACCGCAAGCCCTGCGACTCCGGCAGCGCCGCCGATGGTATCCGGTCCGTCAGGCCGCATCGCGCTCACCTCCGCCGTTAAGGAGATAGAGGGCCGCCATGCGCACCGCGACGCCGTTGGTCACCTGGTCCAGGATGACCGATCTCCCGCTGTCCGCCACGCGGCTGTCGAGTTCCACGCCGCGGTTGATGGGGCCGGGGTGCATGACGATGGCTTCGGGTTTGGCGAGTTCCAGCCGTTCGGGGTCGATGCCGAACAGCCGCGTGTACTCGCGCTGGGACGGAAAGAAGGCTTCCTGTTGCCGTTCAAGCTGTATCCGGAGGGCGTAGATCACGTCGGCGCCGCGGAGGGCGTCGTCGATCCGGTAGCTGACCTCCACGCCCATCTCCTCGATGTCGACGGGTATCAGCGTGGGCGGCCCGCATACGACCACGTCGGCGCCCATTTTCCGGAGTCCCCAGATATTGGAGCGCGCCACCCGGCTGTGGGCGATGTCGCCGATGAACGCCACCTTCAGTCCCTCCAGCCGGCCGAGGGCGTCCCGCATGGTCAGGAGGTCCAGCAACCCCTGCGTGGGATGTTCGTGGGCGCCGTCGCCCGCGTTGATGACGACCGCGCTCGACAGGCACTGCGAAAGGAAGAGGGGCGCGCCGGCGGCGGCATGGCGCACCACCACGCAGTCCACCTGCATGGCTTCGATGTTCCGCGCCGTGTCGCTCAGGGATTCTCCCTTGGACACGCTGCTGCCGGTGGACGCGAAGTTCAGGGTGTCGGCCGAGAGCTGCTTTTCGGCGAGTTCGAAGGAAAGCCGCGTGCGGGTGCTCGATTCGAAGAAGAGGTTTACGACGTTCTTCCCGCGGAGGGCGGGGACCTTGCGGATGGGCCGCCGGATCACTTCCTTGAAGGAGTCCGCCGTATCCAGGATCAGCCCGATCTCCTCGCGGGAGTAGTCCTCGAGGCCGATCAGGTGGCGGTGTCGCAGCGCGCTGGGCCGGTTCTTCGCCATCAGGCCACCTCCTCCACCGCGACGTTGTCGTCCCGGTCCAGCTCATGGACGTGGACGACGACGGTCCGGCCGGGGCCCACTTCGATGGTCTCCCCGATGTAATCCGCCTGGATGGGCAGTTCCCGTCCTTCCCGGTCGATCAGGACGGCGAGTTCGATCCGCCTTGCCCGCCCGAAATCCTTAAGCTCGTCCAGCGCCGCGCGGATCGTGCGGCCGGTGTACAGGACGTCGTCCACCAGGATGACGGTGCGCCCCTCGATATCGAAGGGGATGTCGGTCGTGCGGACGACGGGGTAGTCCGCGCGGACCTGGAGGTCGTCGCGGTACAGGTTGATGTCCAGTACGCCCACGGGTACGGCCGTGTCTTCCGCCTCCCGTATGGCCTCGGCCAGCCGCCGCGCCAGCCAGTCGCCGCGCCGCTGGATACCCACGATGGCGATGCCGGAAGCGCCCTGGTTGCGTTCCATGATCTGGCGGGCGATGCGGGACAACGCCCGGGCGATGCCTTCCCTGTCGAGGACCTGCTCGCTCATCAGCCCGCCCCTTTGCCCGCCGCGCTCGCCGCGTCCTGTGCCGTTCCGGCTGCCCCCTCGCCCACCGCGCTCGCAGCCGACCAGGCCGCCTTCAGCGTCTCCAGGCTCTTCCGGGCGATGTGCTCCGCGCCGTACGAATAGTCGAATACCTCCACCGAACCGTATCCGTCGTAGCCGGTTTCCCGGAGCGCCCGCAGGATGGGGACGAAATCGGTATCTCCGAATCCCGGCCCGTTGCCGGTGGCGTCGTTGAAGTGGATGTAGGCCGTGATATCCCGGTGTTCGTGGATGGCCGCCGCGACGTCCAGCCCCTGGCAGAGGGTCGCCCGGACGTCGATGATCAGGCGGAAATTGGGATGGTCGATCTCGCGGACCATCCGCGCGGCTTCGTCCGGGGTGTTGATGAAGTTGGTCTGGGCGGCGTCCAGGGGCTCGAGGCAGATGGTGACCCCGTTTTCCTCCGCCGTGGGCAGGCACTCCTGGTACGCCTGGCGGGTCCGGTCCCACGTCGCCTCGCAGGTCTGGTCCGGCAGCACGTCGCGCTGCTTCGGCGAACCGGCCACCATGACCCGGCCGCCGATGTCTCCGCAGAACTTGATAAGGTCGCAGAGGTACAGACGGGTGCAGTACCGGATGCCGTCGTCTGGGTGGTTGAGGTAGAGGCCTTCCGGACTGAGCAGGAGCCAGTGCAGCCCGGTGATTTCGAGGCCGTATTCCGCCGCGTCGTCGCGTATCGCCTTCCGGGCGTCGGGACCGACCTCGTTCACCGACCGCGCTACCGTGAAGGGGGCGATCTCCACGCCGTCATATCCGATTTCCGCGGCGGTTTGGAAGATCCGCCGGAGGGGGACGTCCTGGAACATCTCGTTGCAGAAGGCGAACTTCATACGGGTTGTCCCGCCTCTTCCATCCTTTCCGTCATTTCCCGGCCGGTCGCGGCGTAGTCGTTCTTGAGATCCTGCGGGAGGGTGCGCCAGACCAGGAAGCGTTTGCGCAGCACGCTCAGGAAGCGCCGGTTGATGCGCTGCCAGGATGCCACGTCGCCGCTCTCGCGGTGGATGTCCACCCATACGGCGTAGAGGTCTCTTTCATTCTCCGCCGGCGCGGCGCTGAGCGAGACCTTCTGGCTGATGCCCAGGTCGTAGGGGGCAAGCCAGGTCATCATCGAGATATGGTACATGGGTTGCTCCGTGGCGCCTTCCACGGCCGTCAGCTGGACGTTCTCCGTGACGAAGGCGCCCAGGGAACCCTCCTCGTAGGATTCGAAGACCCGCGTGAGATAGGCGTACATGCCCAGCACCTCGACGCTGCCGATGGTGAAGGGAAAATCGAAGCTCCAGTCGTCCCCGTCGGGCTCGGGGAACTTCCACTCCCGGCCCACGTCAGGCACGGCCATGTCCGCCGCCTTCTTGGCCGGGTAGGCCGTCGACAGGAACACCGTGGCCATGACCACGACCACCGACCAGACGGCCGACAGGGAGGAATAGTTCAGCGACAGGCCCGCGAGGATGTCGTAATTCGACAGCACGAGGGTGATGGTCTGTCCCCCCAGGTAGCCCAGCACGGCGCCCACCGTGGCGAAGACGGAGGACTCGGCCAGGAACAGCGCCGCGATGTGGCTCGGCGCCAGGCCGACCGAACTGTAGACGCCGATTTCCCGGAAGCGCTCGTGAACCGCGCCCATCATCGTGTTCAGGACGATCATGGCGGCGACGAGGATGGGAATCAGGAAGTTGCCGAGGCCCCCGATGGAGGTGGAACCGATGGAACTGTAGACGTTGACCGTGCCGTCCTTCCCCACGAACATGGTCATGGCGACCCGGGACAGGAAGTCCTCGATATCGCGGTCGAAGGCGGGGTTCGGCTGTCCGCTTTCGTCCACGAAGTCCGTGATGGCGACAGAGTACATCTTCCCGTCGAGATCCATGACCGTCTCGTACGGCAGGATCATGACGTTGTTGGACTCGAGATGGATGAAGGCCTCCGGCGGCGACTCGGCCTGCAGCCGGGGGTCCTCGCCGATACGCTGCGCGATCTTGCCCTTTTCCTGGACCAGGTCGACCGGCGTGAGCTTCTCGTCGTCCAGGTCCTTGAGCTGGTTGAACCGCCTTGAATCGATCACGCCGACGACCTGCAGCCGCATGCCGAACATGTCGATGTAGGCGGAGCCGGCGTCTTCGGGACTGATGCCCACCACCGCGGCCACGTCGTCGGGCAGGATGGCCGCGTCCCGTTCCCCGGGCTCGAACCACCTGCCGCCGAGCAGATATTCGTCGAGGCGGGTCGCCCTGGGCTCGTCCGGGGTCAGGCCCAGAATGCTGTTCACGTAGCTCTCATGTGACGACTGGGGCGACGAGAAGGAGAAGAACCCCTTTTCGCCCTTGACCTGGGACATGTACCAGGCCCGTGGAATCAGCGTGGCCTTGTCCTCGAAAGTGCTCTTGAGATAGTCGTAGACGGAGGGCTGCAGTCCTTTCCAGTTACGGTCCCGGACCAGCGTCCCCTCGTAGGCCGGTTCGTTGTACCGCTCCAGCTTGTAGTATCGGAGGGACGTGGTGATGGAGGTAAAGGATAGCACGGTGAAGGTCAGCAGCGTGATGGTCGCCGCCGTGAGGGCCGTGCGAACTTTACGTTTCCGCAGGTTGGAAACCCCCAGCGACAGGGCGACGGCCGTGGCGCTCAACCGGCCGATGTCGGCCTCGTGCATGCCGGTCTGCGCCCGCTTGATCTTCTGGACTTCCTGGTTGAACTTGGACAGGACGATGATGAGCACGGTCGTCCCCAGCGCGAAGATGACGAAGGCCAGGAAGATCACGTAGGGCGACGTGCTGAGCTTGAAGGCGGGATGCACCTGCTGCAGCACGAGGAAGACCGCGATGAAGAAGGCGGCGAACCCGAAGATCCGCTTGTTGATCGTCGGAAACCCGAAGACCAGGCGCTCCATGAAGAAGGAGAAGGGGATGAGCAGGATGAAATAGAAGATCACGCCCTTGACCGTGTCGTCCGCCGTGGACTTGACCTCCGGGTAACCCCGCGCTTCGAGCCCCCAGGCTTCCCGAGACTTGGAAATAAAGGCGTCGTATTCCCGGTTCGCAAGGTGCTCCTCCGCCTCGAGGAGGGTGACGCGCGCCTGCTCGTGGAGTTGCTCGATGCGCTGGTTCTCCACGCCGAAGCGCGCGAGTTGCTTGAGCCTTACGTCATCCACGACCCACATGTCCCGCGTGCCCTGGTAGGACGGATTCACGATGAGGCCCATATCGATCGGGTAGCCCTGGCCCTGGGCCTCTTCCAGGAGTTCCAGGGTCACTTCCTGAGGTTCGACGGGGTCCTTCAGAAAGGTATCCGGCGCGTTGGTCAACAGGTATTTGACGCCGAAGAGGCTTGTGCTCATGAGCATCTTGACGCGCTGGCCCGGCTTGGCGAAGACGACCGCCGCGGGTATGGTGCGGCCCTCCGAGCCGCTTTGCTTTTCAATGTAGCTGTGGCCGTACCACTGGGGTTCGGCGTCGTTCTGCGCCAGGACGGTCAGCTGGTCCAGCGCCGTGAGGTAACGGGAGTCGATGATCTCGTACACGTCGAGGGCCCGGGCCCCGAACACGATCTGCAGGGTGGTGTTTTCATTCGCGCCGCTCGCGGCGTTCAGGGGGAAGGTCTTGTCGCCCTCCTGGCCCAGGTCCGGCGCGTAGATGATCTCACCGTCCTCGTCCAGCGCGTACGACCGCAGCCTGATCGGCCCCTTCTGCTGCTTAAGCGGACGGAATTCGAAGCGTCCCAGGGAATCGGCCTTGGTGATGAGGATGCCGCGCACACCTGTATTGGTCAGCCCCTTGTAATAGGTGACCAGCGCGCCGGGGATAGGCTTCTTGGGCACGAAGAAGTTGACGTCCCGGTCGAACTCGTAGACCGTGCCCGACAAGTCGTGGGCTGTGTCCTGGATCTTGAGCTTGGTCTCTTCGAAGAGTTCGCCGTCGGTGGTGGCCCGGGCGAGCATGACCGCGAGCGACCGCGCCTGCTCGGTGACATTGGCGATGTTGACCGATTCGAAGCGGTCGTTGGGCGTGTCCACCAGGCCCCGCGTCCCGTTCGGCGTGACGAAGGACATGCCCTTCTTGCCCATGTAGGTGACGGCTTCGCTGTCCAGCCCGATCTTGACGGGCATGAAGTCCTTCCAGGTCCGCTGCGGCGGCACGATGGCGTTGACGTACCGGGCCGAGTCGGCGCCGGCGCCAAAGGCTTCCTGGATATAGCTCGCGAATTTCCGCGAATAGGGCGCGAAGATGTTCTTGATATAGTGGTTGGTTGCCCAGGCGGCGTTGTCGAAGGTGCCGAAGGCGAAGCTGCCGACGCGGGACTCGTGGCTGGAGAGGTCGATGCCGAAGAACATGTCGAAATTGATCTTGTCCGCCTCGGGGATCCTCGACATGAAGTAACCACTCGCCCGGCCGTGCCGGTACAGCCAGTTGTGCGCGCCTTCCAGACCGATGAAGTGGGCGGAAGTGGCCAGGATGACCACGGAATACTTCGGGTTGTAGCGCTTGACCGCCCGGGCGACCTCGAGCAGCGCGGCGACGCCCGTGGCACTTTCGGCACCGGGCGCGACGCCCGGGACCACCGACATGGCGTCATAGAAGGACGAGATGACGATCGTGTAGTCTTTCCACATCGTACGGGTCTCGTCCCTGGCGTTCGGCATTTCCTCGTCGAGGCCGGGAATCCACCCGAAGATGTTCTTCCCTTCCACCACCTCCCAGTCCATGCGGGCCTGGACGTTCACCTGGTTCGTACCCGGTTCGGCCAGGGCCAGCAGGCCGGGCACGTGCGCCTTGTCGACCCAGTAACGGGGCACGTTGAGAGGAAGCCCCATGAATTTGAGCTCCGCCTCGCTCCGGGTCACACGCCCGTTGTCGAAGAAGATGATGGCGCTGGCGCCGAGCATCCGGGCATTGATGAAACGGTCCTGGGAATCGAAGTCCATGAGCACGACGCTGCCCTGCATCTCGTACCCGTTGAAGTCGGCGAATTCTCCCTTGCCGCCATAGACGATCGGGCCGGAAAGGCCCTCGAGGGGCGTGGTTGGCGTGCGCACGTGATTGGGCCAGAGGGCATGGAGGGGGATCTCCTCGCCCGTCTCCAGCACCGTCAGTTTCGATCCCTTGTCGATGGGCACCGTGACCGGGAAGGTCTCGGTCCGGATGTCCTGCAGTCCGATTTCCTCGAACTGGGTCCTGACGTACCGGTAGGCCGAATCGGCGCCAGCGTAGCCCACCACCCGGGAAGGGAAGGAGGAAAGGGTACGCACCGTGTTCTCGACCGACTCCGCGCTGACCGACTCCAGGGCTTCCTCGAGGTCGCGGTCGTGGCCGAGGAAAGGCTGGACTTCCTGGGGTTCCGGCAGGGAGATCAGCTTCATCAGGATATTTTCGGTGATATCCTCGGGATGGAAGATGGTGACCGAGGACAGCATCAGCACCGCGATGGTAATGCCTATGCCCGTTTTTATCTTCGACCACATGCGTATTTATCCCTGATTAGCGGCCGCGCAGTCATGCCGCACCGCAGTCCTGGCGCCGCGCAGTCCTGGCGCCGCGCAGTCCTGGCGCCGCGCAGTCCTGGCGCCGCGCAGTCCTTACCTTCGCTGCCGCAGTCCGTATGTGAGATGCAGTCCGATTGCGGAACCGATGGTCTCGTATGCTGGAAGCCGCGCAGAACCGCCGCCTCCGCGTCAGTCATTGCCGGGGAACATGGGTATGCCCGGGACTGCCGAGAGGCCCATCTTGTCGCATTCATCCCGAGCGTAGTGAGTTGTCGCATACTTGAACAAAGCAATATAAAAAGGATGATACGACGGTTCAAGCAAAAACCTGACGGCCCCCTGACGGCCTCAGGGTCGCGCGCTCGGGACACAATACGCGTGCACGAACCGGCCCGCGACCCTGCGTGGTTACAGGATGGTAACACGCCGGTTAAAACTAGGGTTGTGCCACCTGACGGAGACCGGATATATTGATTGGCGTACAGTATCCAGATCTTTTCCCCCTCTAAAACCTGTTTTCCTGTTTCGGCGCACCGAATCATGACATCCCTTACGCGAATCGGTATACCGCGACCCGGCATACTGCGATCGGCCGGCATTTCCCGCCGCGCCGTCGTCCTGGGGCTGGCACTCGCCGTCCTGATCAACATCTGGGTGCCCTTCGGCTCCTTCATCCTGCAGTCCTCCCGCATGACGGTAGGACACCTGCCGATCTCCGTCCTCATACCTTTCTTCTTCCTGCTCTTCATCGTCAACCCCGCCCTGCGAACGTGGCGGCCGACCTGGGTGCTGACCGGAAACGAACTGGCCCTGGTCTTCGTGATGATGTTCGTTTCCTCCCTCGTGCCGGGCAAGGTACTGGTCGCCTATCTCATGGGGGTCATCGCGACGCCGTACTATTTCGCGCGGCCCGAAAACCAGTGGGCGGTCACTTTTTTCGAGTACCTGCCCGACTGGCTGCTGGTGAGCGGTCAGGGCAATACGCTGGTGTGGTTCTACGAAGGGATCCCGGAGGGGGCCGGCGACGTCATCTGGGGACCCTGGTTCCCGCCCCTCTTCTGGTGGCTGACCTTCTTCGTGATGCTCTTCTTCATGGGTGCCTGCATGTCCACCATCATGCGGAGGACGTGGGTGGCCCACGAGCGGCTGACCTTTCCGCTCGTCCGGATGGCGGTCGACCTTATCCGCCACGACGACCGGACGGAACGGACTTTCCCGGGATTCGCCTACGACCGATTGTTCCAGATGGGCTTCGGCCTCACGCTGGCCCTCATGATCTGGAACATCGCCGCGTTCTGGGGGGCCATCTCGCCCATTCCCATCGGTGCGCTTTACCGAACCACGATGATACTGGTGGAAGGCACCGATGCCATCCGGGTCAGCGTCAACATATATGCCCTTTGCTTCGCCTTCCTGGCGCCGCTCGAGATCACCTTCAGCCTGTGGTTCTTCGCCCTGTGCGGCGTGCTGGAAGGCGGCCTGCTCGACCGCGTCGGACTCCAGTTTTCCGACAGTCCGGTGGGGGTGAACGCCGTGGTAAAGGCCCAGTTTTTCGGCGGGTTCATCGTCTTCGTCTTCTGGCACCTGTGGACGGCCCGCGCGCAGATCGCCGACGTCTTTCGGCAGGCTCTGCGCGGCGGTGAGCAACCGCCCACGGAGTTGATGTCCTATCGCGTCGCCGTGCTCGGCCTGGCGGGCAGCGTAGTGTACCTGGTGGCCTGGCTGGTGGGTTCGGGGCTGTCCTGGCAGGTGGTGCCGGTATTCCTGTTTTTCCTCTTCGTGCTGTACCTGGGCACGGCGCGGATCATCGCCCAGACGGGCCTGGCCTTTCTGGATCTGCCGGTCAACGCCCACCATTTCACCATTCTGACCCTGGGATCGGGGAACATCGACCACCAGAGCCTCACCACCCTTGGCCTGGGATCCGCCTATGCCCGAAACTGGCGGGGCATGGGCATCGGCACGATCGCCCAGTCGGACAAGGTGATGTCCGACCTGCGGCAGGACAAGCGGGGGATCCTCGCCCTCATGATCGCCACCTTCGTTATCAGCCTGCTTACCTCCGTGCTGTACACGGTCTACATCGGAAATACGACCGTAGGCGCGTACAACTTCGGCGAGCGCGACGCCTTCGGAGGCATCAACGAGTCTTACTACGACGACATTGTGCGCTGGATCCGGAACGCCAACCAGTTGCAACCGCCCGAGTTCCTGTTCATGGCCCTCGGCGGCGTCATCATGCTCGTCATGACGGCACTGACCTACCGGTTTCCCGGCTGGCCCCTGGCGCCGGTGGGTTTCACCGTGGCCTTCGCCGACGTCACCCGGCTCCTCATGTTCTCGCTGTTCCTGGCCTGGCTGATCAAGATGCTGCTGCTGCGGCTCGGCGGGGTGACGTTCTACCGCAGGGCCCAGCCATTTGCCTGGGGCGTGCTCGTGGGGTACACTACGGGGGTTTTCCTCGGGTTCGTCGTGGACTGGATCTGGTTCCCGGGGCAGGGGCACGCCCTGCACGAATGGACGTAGTCGTGCGGGGGAGAGTCACGGTGGGAAGTCCTTGGGCGCGGGCGAGTCGCGTAGGGCGATGGGCGAGCCACGCCGGGCGATGGGCGAGCCACGCCGGGGCCGACTACCGTCACCGTATATACAATGGCTCTACCGTCACTGTATAAACAATGGCTTCACTTCCCGCAAGAGCCGGTCGATCTCGGCGAGGTCGTGCCGATCCAGCCTCCCCGGCGCCCGCGTGCAGGTCGACGCGATCAGGCCCCGCCGTTTCAGGATCTCCTTGCAGAAGATCACGCCTTGCAGGCTCTCGATGTTGATGAGGGGCAACAGCCGAGTGTGGATCTCCCGCGCGTCTTCCACGTCGCCGGACCGGTAACGCTCGTAGAGGCGGACCAGCACGTCGGTGAACTCGCAGGCCGGCATGGTGCCGCTCGCGCCGCGGTTCAGCTCGTCGATGAACCAGCGTCCGCCGAACCCGGTGAAGACGCCGTGCAGTTCGTCCCCGCAGGTCTCCAGCAGCGCCGTCACCGAATGGCCCGGCGGCATCATCTCTTCCTTGATGTACTTCACGTGCGGAATGTCCAGCAGCAACTCACGGATGACGGCCGGTGAGAGGCTGGAACCCAGCGGCGGATCGAAGTTCTGGATGAAAACGGGTTTCCCCATGGCTTCCGCGACCCGGCGGTAGTAGTCGACCAGGCCGTCCAGCCCGGGCTTGAGCACGTAGGGCGGCAGGGCGATGGCGCCATCGGCGCCGGCCTCGCGCGCGTGGCGGCTGAACATCACGGCGACCTCGGTACTCACCCCGGCCACGCCCGCGATCATGGGGATGCGCCCGTCCACCTGTTCCACGGCCACGTCCACGACCCTTTTCCGCTCGTCGTCCGAGAGCAGCCAGAACTCGCTCACCATGACGGGATAGACAATGCCGTGGGTGCCCGTATCCACGCAGAAATCGATCTGCCTTCGCAGTCCCTCCTCGTCCAGCGTGCCATCCTCGGCAAAGGGCGTCTGCGGTATGGTGAATATGCCGTGCCAGCCATGCCGGCCGTCGCTTTTCATGCCAACCTCCTGTGATCGGAACTGCGGTCTCAGCCGTGTTTTCACGTCGCGCCAGGGGTATCCCGGGTACCATACCTGGGGTATCCCGGACACGCTTGCGGAAGGGGTCCGGGACGCGCCCGCAGACCAATATAATGATTGACAGAAGGGGTGCCACGCACCTATTTTGTTTCGTTGTTTTCGAATGGAAAAATGGCTCGCAGCCGACGCGCAGAATACCCCGGGGAAGCTTGATGACAACGGACGTGGAACCCGATGTAGCATCGCTGGAACTTCACGAATGGCTCGAATCGATTGAGTACGTCATTTCGCAGGGCGACCCGGAGCGGACCCGCCGCATCCTCGCGGCACTGGAGTCCCGGGCCGCCGAGTCCGGCGTACGCCTTCCCTTCTCCGCCAACACGCCCTACGTCAACACATTTCCGGTCGAACTGCAGGAAGCCTATCCCGGCGACCGCGACCTGGAACGGCGCATCAAGAACATCGTGCGCTGGAACGCGCTTGCCATGGTGGTCCGGGCCAATCGGGCCGACGGCTCCATCGGCGGGCACATCTCCACCTACGCGTCGTCCGCGACGCTCTACGAGGTGGGGTTCAACCACTTCTTCCGCAACCGGAACGGAAGCCACGAAGGCGATCTCCTCTTCGTCCAGGGCCACGCGGCGCCCGGCATCTACGCGCGGGCCTACCTGGAAGGCCGCATCTCCGAAGAGCAGCTCAAGAACTTCCGCCACGAGGTGAATACGCCCGGCCTGTCGTCCTATCCCCACCCATGGCTGATGCCGGACTTCTGGGAATTCCCCACGGTGTCCATGGGCCTCGGCGCCATCACCGGCATCTACCAGGCCCGTTTCATGAAATACCTGGAGAACCGGGGGATCAAGAAACCGAGCGATTCCAAGGTGTGGGTCATGATGGGCGACGGGGAGATGGACGAGCCCGAGTCCCTCGGCGCCATTACCGTGCCGGTCGTCGAAAACCTCGACAACCTCATCTTCGTGATCAACTGCAACCTGCAGCGGCTCGACGGCCCGGTCCGTGGCAACCACAAGATCATCCAGGAGCTGGAGGCCATCTTCCGGGGCGCGGGATGGAACGTGATCAAGTGCATCTGGGGCAGCGACTGGGACCCCCTCCTGGAAAAGGACGGCGACGGGCTCCTCGTGAACCGCATGCACGAGACGGTGGACGGCCAGTACCAGAAGTACAGCATGGCGTCCGGCGAATACATCCGGAACAAGTTCTTCGGCGTCCATCCGGACCTGAAGAAGATGGTGGAACACCTGTCCGATGCGCAGCTGCAGCACCTGCGGCGGGGCGGCCACGATCCGCTCAAGGTCTACCACGCCTACAAGGCCGCCGTTGAGAACGATGGCGCGCCGACGGTCATCCTGATGAAGACGATCAAGGGATACGGACTGGGCGACAGCGGGCAGGGCGCCAACAGCACCCACCAGATCAAGAAGATGGAGGACAGAGACCTGCTGGCCTTCCGGGACCGGTTCCGGATCCCGGTTTCCGATGAAGACGTGGCCGAAGTGCCCTTCTACAAGCCGCCCGATGACAGCGAGGAGATCCAGTATCTTCATGAGCGGCGCAGGGCCCTCGGCGGCTACGTGCCCTCCCGGCGGACGACCTTCACGCCGCTTCACGCGCCGAAGCAGGACAAGTACCGCAAGTACTACGAGGGGACCGACCGGCAGGTGTCGACGACCATGGCCTTCGTCAACATCCTGTCGGACCTGATGCGCGACAAGGAAATCGGCAACCTGATCGTTCCCATCGTCCCCGACGAGGCCCGGACCTTCGGCATGGAGGCTCTGTTCCGGCAGTCCGGCATCTACTCCCCGGTGGGGCAGCTTTACGACCCGGTGGACAGCGAAACGCTCCTGTACTACCGCGAATCGAAAGACGGCCAGTTGCTGGAAGAGGGCATTTCGGAAGCGGGCGCCATGTCGTCCTTCATCGCCGCCGGCACGGCCTACGCCACCTACGACATCAACACCATCCCCTTCTTCATCTACTATTCCATGTTCGGCCTGCAGCGCGTCGGCGACCTGGTCTGGTCCGCGGGCGATATGAGATGCAAGGGATTCCTCGTCGGCGCCACGTCGGGGCGGACCACGCTGGCAGGCGAAGGGCTCCAGCACCAGGACGGCAACAGCCACCTGCTGGCCTACCCCGTGCCGAACCTGCTGGCCTACGACCCGGCCTACGGCTACGAACTGGCGGTGATCATCGAAGAGGGCATCCGGCGCATGTACGAGGAACAGGAAGACGTGTTCTACTACCTGACCGTGCACAACGAGAACTACGCCATGCCGCCCATGCCCGGCGACCCCGAGGCGACCCGGGAGGGCATCCTCAAGGGGATGTACCTCTTCCGCGAATCGGAAATGGAGGACGGCGGCCTGCGCGTCCAGCTCTTCGGCAGCGGCGCCATCCTGAACGAGGTGCTCAAGGCCGGCCGGATCCTGGAGGAACAGTACGGCGTGGCCGCGGACGTCTGGAGCATCACCAGCTACAAGGCGCTGCACAACGAAGCGGTGGACGTGGAGCGGTGGAACATCATGCATCCCGAGGAAACGCCGCGCGTGCCCTACGTGACTTCCTGCGTGGCCGACGTGCCGGGCCCCTACGTGGCGGCCTGCGATTACGTGAAAGCGCTGCCTGACACGGTGTCCGCCTGGTTCCCTGGCCACCTGATCACGCTCGGTGCCGATGGCTTCGGACGCAGCGACAGCCGCGCAGCCCTGCGGGATTTCTTCGAGGTGGACGCCCGCTATATCGCGCTGTCCGCGCTCTACGGCCTGATGCGCGACGGCAAACTGCCGGCTTCCACGCTGAAGCAGGCGATGTCCAACCTGGAGATCGACGCCGACAAGCCGAATCCGCTCATGCTGTAGCAGGCTGAAACAGGCGAAGTCCGACCCGGAGACCGGCGCCTACTAGCCGAATCCGCTCATGCTAATGGCAGGGAGAAGCAAGACCTATGGCGACGCCTTTCAATCTTCCGGCGCTGGGTGAAAACGTCGACGCGGGTACCGTGGTGGGTATCCTGGTCGCCGTCGGGGATCAAGTCGAAGA
Organism: Gemmatimonadota bacterium; assembly: GCA_009838645.1. Classification (NCBI taxonomy): domain Bacteria; kingdom Pseudomonadati; phylum Gemmatimonadota; species Gemmatimonadota bacterium. Next base: position 60,014 of record VXRC01000029.1, read on the forward strand.
AAACCAGCCCGTCCTGGAGATCGAGACCGACAAGGCCAACCTCGAGGTGCCGTCGGGATTCAGCGGGGTGGTGACGGAGATCCTCGTGGAGAACGGCGCGACGGCCGAGGTGGGCGCTCCAGTCCTGATGTATGAAGAAGGGGCGGGGGAGGGCGCGGCTGATGGCGAGGACACGGCAGCCGGCGAGGCCGCGGCAGCAGCCGTAGAGACCACGACGCCGGCAGCCGGCGAGGCCGCCGCCGCGGAAGCACATGAACAGGCGGAAGCCGAAGCGCCTGCCGAGGAAACCCGCGAGCCCACCCCAGAGTCCTCTCAGACGCCGTCTGCGCCGCCTGCAACGACCGCTTCGCCGGAACCGAGTACGCCGCCTGCCGCGGACGCGGGTTCCCCAGAGAAAACCGCAGCGCCTTCACCGCCGGCCCCGGTCGTTCCCGCGGCCACTTCCACTTCAGGCGCGCCGGTACCCGCGGCGCCTTCCGTACGCCGCTTCGCCCGGGAGATCGGCCTCGACATCGGCCAGGTACCGGGAACCGGTCCCGACGGCCGCATATCCGTCGAAGACGTCAAATCTCATTCCAGGCAGTTGAGCGCCGGCCGCGCGCCCGGTGGCCCTGCACCATCCGTTCCGGCATCGCTGCCGGACTTCGCGAAATGGGGCCCGGTGGAAACCGAGCCCATGAGCAACCTGCGCCGTGCCGCCGCGGAACACCTGTCCGCCGCGTGGACGAACATCCCTCACGTCACCTACGCCGACAAGGCCGACGTCACCGACATGGAAGCCCTGCGCAAGCAGTTCGGTCCCGCGGCCGAAGCCGCCGGCGGCAAGCTGACCATGACCGCCATCGCCCTGAAGATCGTGGCCGCGGCGCTCAAGCGCTTTCCCCTCTTCAATGCCAGCGTCGACATGGCTGGCCAGGAGATCATCCACAAGAAGTACTACCACGTGGGCGTGGCCGTCGATACGGACCGCGGCCTGGTCGTGCCGGTCATCCGGGACGTGGACCGAAAGAACATGGTCGAACTGTCTGTCGAACTTTCCGAGGTCGCCGCCCGGGCGCGGGACAGGAAGCTCCCGCCGGACGATATGCAGGGGAACACCTTCACGATCTCGAACCTGGGCGGGTTCGGCGGGACCTTCTTCGCGCCGATCATCAATGCGCCCGACGTGGCCATCCTGGGGCTGGCGCGCAGCCGCATGGAACAGGTCTACGTGGATGGCGCGTTCCAGCCGCGTCTCATGCTGCCGCTGATGATCTCCTACGACCACCGGCTCATAGACGGCGCGGACGGCGCCCGCTTCATGCAGTGGCTCGTACAGGCCTTCGAGGAACCCTTCCTGCTCAGCCTGGAGGGTTGACCGGGCGGCCGGGACCTTCTAACCCGACCGGTCCCTCCGGTCCTGCCGGATCGAACCTGCAGGACTGAACCCTGATATGCCGGCCAGACCACATCCCGAAAAGAAAACGAGGCGGTCCTTGCCGAACCGCCCCGTCTATTAGTCTTCCTTCGTGCTGTAGTTGAACCCTGATTCCCCGCTACAGGGAGATCAGTCCACGGTCTCCATCGTCGTTGCCACCGATTTCAAAAGTCTGTCTTTCATATTCCACACCGTGTAACCGGCGTCGATCAGCCCGGTAGGCGCGTCCTTCCATTCGGCATCCGCGCCGTAGAGGAAATAGGCGTCCCAGACCATGGGGTCCTTGTGTTCCAGTTCCCCCGACTTCTTGTACCAGAACCCCAGCGCGTTCGCGGGGTCCCACATCTGGCTGACCCGTTTGTCGGTGAACACTTGTTCCGCCGCGATCTTGGCCGTATTGACCGCATCGTTCCTGAGTATCCGCTGCCAGACCACGTAGACCCGGAGGTCATCGGAGGGAAACTTCTTCAATATCTCTTGCTGCACCGCCCCGGCGCCGCTTATGCAGTGGCCTCAAGTAGGAGAGAACATCACGACGAGGCGGATCTTGCCCGTATCGCCGTTGAACGCCTTCTTGAAGTCCACGAGGCTGAGCGGTTCCGGGTTGAAGCCGGTGTTGGTGTTGAGTTGGGCGCCGGCCTGCGAAGCCCACGACAGGGCTCCGGCCAGGATCAGCGCGGTGATCATGCGGATTCGGTTTGTCATTTGCATCGATCCATTTTCAGGTGGTGAACTGAAGCCCCGGTCGTCCCGGGCCGGTCAGGTTATCTATGATATCGACCTTTCCTGCGGATTGACAAGTGAAATCGTAAACCTTTCGAGCGGCACGGTCAGACCTGAACGTTGCGGTCAGACCTGGACGGCGCTGGCAGACGTTGAAGCGATCCGTCAGACATTGAAGCGCACAGTCACACGCTAAAGCGCACGTTTATCACGTCCCCGTCCGCGACGACGTACTGCTTGCCTTCCACGCGCAGCGTGCCTTTCTCCTTCGCGGCCTGCCATCCACCGAGTTCGAGCATCGCCTGCCAGTCCAGCGTTTCGGCCCGGATGAATCCCCGTTCCATGTCGGAATGCACCGTCCCGGCGGCTTCGGGCGCCGTAACGCCCCGCGTGACGGTCCAGGCCCTGACTTCGTTGTCATTCACGGTAAAGAATGAGATCAGGTTCAGCAACTGGTAAGAGGCGGTGATCATGCGGTTCAGGGCCGATTCCTCGATGCCCAGATCGTCCAGGAAGGCGCCGGCGTCGTCCTCGTCGAGCTGGGCGATCTCCATTTCGACCTTCGCACAGAGCGCCAGCGTATCCAGCCCTTCGGTGAATTCACCCAGTTCTTTCAGTCTGCCCGCTTCCGAGCCCAGATCTTCCTCGGGGATATTCAACACGAGAAGCACCTGCTTCTGCGAGAGGAACCGGTAGCCGCGCAGTCTCTTCTCGTCCTCAGGCGAAAACTCGAGATTCCGGATACTCCCGCCGCCCTCGATCTCCGACTTGCACTGTTCGAGCAGTTCCCACTCCCGCACCAGGTCGGGCTGCTTCGTGGACCGGGCCTCCTTCGAAAGGCGGGTCAGCCGGCGCTCGATGACCTCGAGGTCGGCGATAGCGAGTTCCAGCTCAACCGTCTCGAAATCCGCGCCCGGTGTGACGGGCGTGCCGGTCAGGTCCGGGAAGCCACGCAAAACGTGCACGAGGACGTCCATGGAGCGCAGGTCGGCGAGTCCCCCTGCGCCCTGCAGTTCCTCCTGCCGTCCCGAACCGGCCGTAATGCCGCCTATATCGAGGTATTCAACGGTGGCGAAGGTGGTCTTGCGTGGATTGAACAGAGTGGAAAGGCGCTCCAAACGCGGATCCGGGACGCGGATCGTCCCCCGGTTGGCCGTATTCTGCCCCGCGTAACCGCCGGTTTCCGCGTTGGCCCTGACCAGCGCGTTGAACAACGTGGTATTCCCGGAACCGGGCAGCCCGACAAGGCCGATCTGCAATTCGGTGTCCTCCCCTCAAACACAAAACGCGCGGATCATCGCCTTGTACGCGTCGATTGCCAGGTCGAACTGGTCCAGGTCCATCCATTCGTCCACCGTGTGGGCCTGGCGGATGTCCCCGGGACCGAGCAGGATCAGCTCCATCGTCCTGCCGAAGACCAGGCCGTCGGTGCCGTAGGGAACCGTGTGGGCCTTCTCCGTGCCGGTGATCCGCAGCGCCGTCCGGACCAGCTCCGAGTCCGCGGGCGTGCTGAAGGGGTCCCCGATCTTCTGGATCGTCAGTCCCACGCCGTTCCGTTCGGCCGCCTGCCGGGTCCGGTCCAGGAGGGCTTCCTGGTCCTGCCCGGGCATCGGTCGGTAGTAGACCGTGCATGTGCTTTTAGGCGCCGTCATGTTCAGGGCGACGCCGCCGTCGTTGACTCCGATGTTCCAGTCTGAGAAGGGGGGATCAAACTCATCGTTCAGATGCCTGGCGTCCGATCGCAACTCGTCGTGGATGGCCTTCATCTCCACGAGAAAGGGGATCATGGCGTGATGGGCGTTGACGCCCCTGCCGGTACTGCTGTGGGCCGCCTTGCCCTCCGTCTCGCCCCGCATGAAAACCGCGCCTTTATGCGCCCGTACGACTTCCATGCGCGTCGGCTCGCAGATGATCCCGTAGCGCAGCCCGCCGCCGGTCAGGAGTTCGGACCGCTCGCTGACTTCGGCCGCGCCCCAGCACCCGACCTCCTCGTCGGCGGTGAACACGAGACAGATCGGCGCGGAGAGTTCCGACGCCTCGAAGGCCGCCCCCGCCGCCAGCATGGTGGACAGGGCGCCCTTCATGTCGCAACTCCCGCGGCCGTATATCCGGTTGTCCCGGATCTCGGCCGTAAAAGGGTCCTTTTCCCAACCGTCCACCGGAACGGTGTCCGAATGGCCCAGCAGCGCGAGACCGCCCTTCCCCTCGCCCTTGCGGCCGATGAGGTTGACCTTTTCCACACCGTTGTCGTCCTGGTAGGTGATGCGCTCGACCTCGAAACCGACACGGTCAAGCTGGTCCTGGAGGTAATCCGATACGGCGGCATTGCTGTTGGAGCTGATCGAATTGAACGCGATCAGCTCCCTGGTGACCTGGAGGGGATCGAACATCGCTTAAAGCCTGCTTTCTTTGGTTGGAGGATGTCAATGGGAGGATGCCGGAGGTCGGACTCGAACCGACACGACCTTGCGGTCAAGGGATTTTGAGTCCCTCGCGTCTACCAATTCCACCACTCCGGCACAATCAAGATAGCACAATCAAGATAGCCCGCCGGAGACATGCGCGTCAGGCGGGCTATCGGTCAATATAAAACGGGGACGACGGGACTCGAACCCGCAACTTCTGCCGTGACAGGGCAGTGCTCTAACCAGATTGAACTACGCCCCCGATTTGATGCATGGGCGATACTGGATTCGAACCAGTGACCTCATGCTTGTAAGGCATGCGCTCTGAACCAACTGAGCTAATCGCCCGCAGGTGTATCCACGCTACGGTCGACGCGATTCCCGGTCGCTGGCCGACCCGGTCCGCGGGAACTTCCCTCTCCAGATCAGGATCACGGGAATGCCCACGCAGTAACCGGAAACCATGAGCAGCGGCGCCAGGGTAATCGATTCGTAAGCCAGCGCGATGAAACCCGCCAGTATGACGCCGAGTACGATGGCGAGGAGACGAAGGTGAGCACCACGGAACGGCAGGACATAGGCCTGGGTTGCCGTGGCGCGCCGCCGTCCGGATGACCGGGTTGAACCGGACGCTGACTGCGATCTTCTCGCCATTTCTCCTTAAGCCTCCACGATCGGCCAATATATGAAAAACGCCGCTTCGCGTCAAGTCCAAATCAAGGCGGGAAGGCTCGGGTGGAAGGCCCGGGCGGAAGGTCTTTATTCCTTGACCACCCAGAGCTTCACGCCGGCCTCTACCTGGGCGTGCAGCGCGATGGGAACGGTGTAAATGCCCAGCGCCTTGATGGGCTCGTCGAGATGGATCCTGCGCCGGTCGATTTCGTAGCCCTTCTCCTTCAGCAGATCGGCGATGTGCTGCTGGGTGACGGAACCGAACATGCGGTCTTCTTCTCCGACCTGGACGACGGCGGTGATGGAGACCTCTTCGAGGACGCCGGCGAGTACTTCGGCCTGTTCCCGCGTCCTGGCTTCCAGGGCCAACTGCCGCTTCAGTTTGCCCTGAAGCATCTTCAGGTTACCGGGCGTCGCCGGAATGGCCTTCTTCGTCAGCATCAGGTAGTTCCTGCCGAACCCGTTGGAAACGTCCACGATTTCACCGACGCTTCCCACGTTCCGCACCGACTCGGTCAAAATGAGCTTCACGTCCGACTCCTCGGCTACTTGTAGGTTTCTTCGATAAAGGGGAGCAGGCCGATGGCCCGGGCCCGCTTGATGGCCTTTGCCAGGCGCCGCTGGCAAAGTGCGCTCGCGCCGGAAATCCGGCTCGGCACGATCTTGCCCCGTTCGGTGACGAAGCGCCGGAGCGCCTTCGGGTCCTTGTAATCGATGTTCTTGATGCGGCCCGGTATGCGCTTCTGCTTTCTCCCCCTGGTCATCCTGGATTGATTCATGCTTCCGCTCCCGTTTTCTTATCGGCCTGTTCCGCCTTATCGGCCTGCTCGGTTTTCTCGGCCTGTTCCGCCTTCTCGTATACATGGGCCGGATGCTTCCTGACCCGTTTCGTCATGTGCCTGAGCACGCGACCGTTCAACTTGAACGACCGGTCCAGCACGTCCACCAGGGCCGGTTCGCCGTCGAAACGGATCAGCGTGAAATTGCCCTGGTGGGCGTCGTTGATCTCGTAGCTGAGCTTCCGGCTTCCCCAACGTTCCGTGTCGAGGACTTCTCCCTGGTTCGACGCGATGAGCCCCTCGATGGCGGAGATTTCTTCCTCGAGCGGCGCTTCTTCGAGTTTGGAATCGATAATCACTACTGTTTCATAGGACCGCACGTGCATGCTCCTTAAGTTGTTTGCGGGTTCGCTCAAGCCGGACGGCCTTCAGTCCGTAAACGATGGTTCAGTCAGTGAACGACGGTTCAGTCCGTGAATGACGGTTCAGTCCGTGAATGAAGGACCGTTATACTTGTTCGCGGCCTCGCCGCAACCTTCGCTTACGAACACCTCCAGTTGGTCGCTGGCCCGGTCGAGGACGATGGGCAGATCCGTTGCTTCCTCTTCGGAAAACGTCTCCAGCACGTAATCGACCAGCGTATCGGCGTCCCGGGGGACATCGATGCCGATGCGCTGACGGGCGAACGCTTCCGTGCCCAGCGCCTCGATAATGGATTCCAGGCCCCGGTGGCCGCCATGACTGCCTTTCGCCCTGAGGCGCAGTGTTCCGAAGGGCAGGTTGACGTCGTCGCAGACGACCACGATGCGATCGACGTCGAGTTCGTAATGTCCCACCGCCTCCCGGACCGCGCATCCGCTACGGTTCATGAAGGTCACCGGCTTGACCAGCGCCACGGGCAGTCCGCCGATTTTCGCGACGGCGCCGTGAAACCGCTCGCTTACCGGGGCGAGTTCAAGACCGAGGCGCCGAAGCCAGGTGTCGATCACACCGAAACCGGCGTTGTGGCGCGTGTCCACATACCGGACGCCGGGATTGCCGAGGCCGATGAAGGCATGCATGGACGGACCCTCAGGCCGCAAGGAACCGGAATCGGCATGCTGACACATAACCGGGCCGCCCTAGTCTTCTTTGCCGTCCTCGTCCTCGTCTTCTTCCTCGCCGTCTTCCCGGGCCTGGCCAATGATTTCCGGCTCTTCCTGCTCCAGGTCGACTTCCTCTTCCTCCGGCTCCTCGGCCATCGGCGTCAGTACGGATACCACGGCGACCTCACCGTCGGTCACGATTTCGACGTTCTCGAAGGAAAGATCACTGATGTGGATCGTATTGCCCATGCCCAGTTCGCTGATATCCACTTCCAGGTGCTCGGGAATCTCGGAAGCGACGCAACTGATTTCGACCACCCGCAGGGACTGGTCGAGCACGCCGCCGTCTCTCGTCACGCCGATGGGCTCACCGATCATCACGAGCGAAACCTCCGTGGTGATCCGGTCGCTCATCCTGATCTGCTGGAAATCGGCGTGCAGCAATTGGTTTCTCAGGAAATCCCGTTGTATATCCCGCAACAGGGCCTTCTTATCCTCCATGCCTTCGATTTCCAGGTTGATGACGACGCTCTCGCCCCGGGTCTTTCTGAGTAAGCTCTCGAACTCACGATAGTCGAGGGTCAGCGGCGTGGAAGACTCCCCGCTGCCGTAGACCACGGCGGGCAGCGCGCCGTCCCGCCGAAGCGACTTGGCGACCTGCTTGCCGGTGTCCGTCCGCTGACGGGCCTTTAACGATACCTGGTTCATTTCCTTCTCCTGTCTCAGGTCTGATCCGACGATTCGAAGAGCGAGCTGACGGATTTTTCTTCGTGTATGCGCTTGATTGCCTCGCCGAAGAGGGACGCCACGGACAGCTGTTCCAGCTTGCCGTTGCGCATCTCATCCTTCAGGCGTATCGTATCCGAGACGATCAGGCAGTCCAGTACGGAATCCTCCACCTTCTGCATGGCGTTACCGGAGAGCAAGGCGTGGGTGCACGCCGCGTAGATCGTCTCCGCGCCGTTCTTCTTCAGGGCCTCGGCCGCGCCGGTCAGGCTTCCCCCGGTGTCGATCATGTCGTCGCGGATGATCACGTTCTTTCCTTCCACTTCGCCGATCACGTTGACGACCTCCGACACGTTGGGTCTCGGCCGCCGCTTGTCCACCAGGGCCAGCGGGCAGTTCAGCCGCCTGCCGTAGGACCGGGCCATGGCCATGCCCCCGGCGTCCGGTGACGCGATCACCAGGTCATCCGAAGTCCCCAGTTCCCTGAGCCGCCGCGTGAATACCGGCGCCGAGTACAGGTGGTCCAGGGGGATGTCGAAGAACCCCTGGATCTGGGGCGCGTGCAGGTCCATGGTCAGCACGCGGTCCGCTCCGGCCGCGGCGATCAGGTTCGCCATGACCTTGGCCGAAATGGGCACCCGGGGTCCCGCCTTGCGGTCCTGGCGGGCATAGCCGTAATAGGGGATCACCGCGGTGGCCCTTCGCGCCGATGCCCGTTTGGCCGCGTCCAGCAAAAGCAGCAGTTCGACGAGGTTCTCCGCCGGCGAGTTGGTCGACTGGACCACGAACACGTCGGTCCCGCGGATGTCCTCGTTGATGTGTATCCGGATCTCGTCGTCGCTGAAACGTGAAACGGCGGCTTTGCCCAGGGATACGCCGAGATATTCGCAAATGTCTTTTGCAAGCGGTGCGTTTGAATTCCCACTCAGAATCTTCAAACCGACCGCCACGTGCCGCCCTCCTCCGGTACCTCGATTAAGCCGCGTCATCCCGCCGGGATGACGAGGAGACCGCGAAGACCCGCCAGGACGGTTCGACCCGTCCCCGCAGGACCTGTGCTATCCGTTCCGCCTCCGCCCGGCCAGACGCCAGTCCGAAGACCGACGGACCGCTGCCGGACATCAGTATGCCCCTCGATCCGGCGTCCGCAAGCAGGTCCCTCGCCCTGTCGATTTCGGGGTGGGCCGCCCGGACCGCCGGTTCCAGGTCGTTATGCAGGCAGGAGGCCAGTCCATCGGCATCTCCGGCCTGCATGACAGAAGAGATTAAGTTAATACAGGAAGCGTTTTTTGTCAATTCCATTTTCCATTGGCTGTAGGCCCATCCGCTCGCGACTTCCAGGGGCGGGCAGACCAGGACGTAGTGGCGCGGTCGGGGCGCATCCAGCCAGGCGACCTTTTCCCCCCGTCCCGAAGCCACGGCCACGCCGCCACGGAGACAGAAGGGCACGTCGGACCCCAACTCCGCGGCGAGATCCATCAGGTCTTCTTCCCCCAACCCCAGCGACCAGAGCGCGTTGAGCCCGTGCAGCGTCATGGCCGCGTTTCCGCTCCCGCCGGCGAGTCCCGCGGCCACGGGGATGCGCTTCTCGATATGAATGCGCACGCCCCGGTCGCCGAGTCCGCAGCGCTCCCGCAGGAGTCCGGCCGCCCTGTGCGCCAGGTTGCGACCGTCCGTCGGCACGGCCGGGTCGGAGCAGGTTATGGTCGTTCCCTTCTCCAGCCCGGACACTTCCAGGTCATCGGCCAGGTCCACGGTCTCCATCAGCGTGACGATCTCGTGGTAGCCGTCGGCCCGCTTGCCGAGCAGGTGAATGGCGAGATTGATCTTGGCAAAGGAACGAAGGGTCATTCGCCGTTCGCTATGCGGGAGGTGGTCTGCGTGATGATGATGTGGACGATGAGCATGTGCATGTTTTCCGCCATGCCGTAGTCGTCCACGGGGACGTGGACCGAATGCTCCGCCGATGCCTTCAGCTTACCGCCGGAGAATCCCGTCACCGCGACCGTTACCATCCCGGCGGAACGGGCGAAATCCATGGCGCGCACCACGTTGGGGCTGTTCCCCGATGCGCTGATGCCGATGACCACGTCGCCCGGCGCGCCGAGATTGCGCAGCTGCTGCTCGAAGACCAGGTCGTAATCGAAGTCATTAGCCCAGGCCGTGACGTAGGGCAGGTTGTCGGTGAGACTGCTGACCCGGAAGCGGGGCTCGTCCTCCGTGCCGCGGAGCGTGCCCTTGCCCAGGTCCACGGCGAAGTGGGAAGCCGTGGCCGCGCTGCCGCCATTGCCGATGACGAAGATCCCCCGCCCGTTCTTCCGCGCGTCCATCAGGAGGTCGATGAGCGTCTGCACTTCGCCGGGTTCGATCCGGCCGAGGACCTCCTTCGTCCATTCGAGGTATTCGCGGATCATCGGACCTCCTTCGTCCGTTCGAGGTATTCGCGGATCATTTCGATACCTGCCTTCGCATGTTGAAGATCACCTTGGTGCCGTCGCGTTCCAGGTTGAAGGGCAGTTCCCGGTAGTCGGACAGCGCGTCGCGCACCCGGGACCGGGAAGACTCCGGACAGCACAGGAGCAGGAAGCCGCCACCGCCCGCGCCGCACACCTTGCCGCCCGTGGCGCCGGCGTCCCTGGCATTCCGGTACATGGTGTCGATCTCGTCGTTGCTCACGAGCCCGGACATTTTGTACTTCCACGTCCAGCCCCGGTCCAGCAGTTCGCCCATGCGGTCGATCTCCCCCGCCGCGAGGGCTGACCGCGCGCTTTGCGCCACGGACTTGATCTCTTTCACCAGGGCGAACTTGCCGGTCATGTTCGCTTTCTGTTCGCGCAGGATGGTCTCCGCCTTGCGGGTCTTGTTGGTGTAGAACAGCAACAGGCTGTCGCTCAACCGCTCCGCGTGGCCGTCGGCGAGACCGAGGCGTTCCACCTCCACGCCGCCGGGCCGGAACGTGAACCCGCACAGTCCGCCGTAGGCCGCGATGTACTGGTCCTGCTTCCCGATGGGCTGGGCGCACCGTTCGATCTCGATCTCGCAGGCGTCCCGCGCCAGTTTCTCGGTCGGCTGCGGGTTGCCGCAATAGGTATACAGGGCATTCAGCAGGCCTACCGTGATGCTGCTCGAGGACCCCAGGCCCGATCCCTCGGAAGGGATGTCCGTCAGCGTCGTGATCTCCACGCCCCGGGTCACGCCGGTGAGCCGCAGCGCCTCCCGGATCAGGTCGTGCTCGATCTCATCCGGATGATCGACGGCCTCCCGCTTCGAGTAGTTGATGTAGATGCGGTCGTCGAACCGTTCGTTGATGATGACGAAGATGTACTTGTCGATGGCCGCGCTGACGACCAGGCCGTCCTCCCGTTCGTAGAAATCGGCGAAATCCGTGAGGCCGCCGGCGAAGCTGATGCGCAGGGGCGTCTGGGTGATAATCATGGATTGCCGCCGGTTGTTTCGTCGGTGGCGTCCGGGTGCGTCCCGCGCGCGTCGCCGCGGCCTGCCCCGAGTGCGTCGGTTGCGCCCGCCCGCCGCGCCAGGTAATCGTCCAGGGCGTCCTCCCAGGTGGGCATCTCCGCGATGCCCAGGGACCGGATCCGGCCGTTGTCCAGCACCGTGTACAGGGGCCGGGCGGCGGGAGCGCCGTACGCTTCGGTGGTCGTAGGCATCAAGGCCGCTTCGATGCCCGTCTTCTGAAAGATGGTCCGTGCAAAGTCATAGTAGGAACACGCGCCTGCGCTGGTCACATGGTACGTGCCGTAGGCGTCGGTGGTCACCAGTTCCGCGAGCGAACGGGCCAGGTCGGCGGTCCCCGTGGGCGCCATCACCTGGTCGCCGACCACGACCACTTCCCGTCTTTCCGTGCCTGCCCTGATCATGGCCTCGACGAAATTGTAGCCTTTCCCGCCCCCGCCGGAGTGGCCGAACAGGCCGGTGGTGCGGATGATGAAATGACGGTCCCAGGTCGAACGCACCAGGTGTTCGCCGGAGAGCTTGGCCGTGCCGTAGACATTCAGGGGCAGGGGAAGGTCATCCTCCCGGTAAGGCCGGTCCGCCGTGCCGTCGAAGACGAAATTCGTGCTGACGTGCACCAGTTTCGCCCCGTACATGCGGCAGGCCATGGCCAGGTGCCAGGGGCCGAAGGCATTGACGGCGAAGGTCTTGTCGGGATGGGACTCGCACTCGTCGACCCGGTGGTACGCGGCGGTATTGATCACCGCATCGGGCTGGTGGTCCTTCAGCAGGCCGTAAACGCGGTGTTTCTCGGTGACGTCGAGTTCGCCGTGGGTACACGGAATCAGTTCGTGTTCGGCCAGCGAACGCTGCAGGTCCGTACCCAGTTGTCCCCGGGATCCGGTTATGAGGATGCGCATTTACTCCTGTCACCTGTCGATCAGGCGTCCCGCAGGTGTTGCTCGACGACCTTCGGCGCCTGCTCGACGGCCTCGTCGATCCGGGACGCGTCCTTCCCTCCGGCCTGCGCCATATGCGCCTTGCCCCCGCCGCCGCCCCCGATGAACGCGGCTACGTCCCGCGCCAGCTTGCCCGCGTGGAGGCCGCGCCCGGAAATCGCGCCGTCGGTCACCACGACGATGCAGACGGGGCGTTCCTCGAAGCTGGCGAACAGCACGCCGACCGCTGCGCCCGCAAGGCGCTCGCGCAACGTGTCTCCCATGGCGCGGAGGGTGTCCATGTCCGGGCAGTCCACCCGGCCCGCGGCCACGGCGACGCCGTCCGCGTCCTTGGCGCCACCGATCATGTCGTCGACCCAGTTCTGCGTCGAGGATCGGTCCATTTCGCGGATGTGCCGTTCCAGCTCGCGAACCCGCGCGGTCAGGTCTCCCGCCCTTTTTACCAGGTCCTCCGGCTCGCTCTTGAGGACTTCCGCGGCCCCCGCGACGAGTCCTTCGTCCCACTTGACGGCTTTGTAAGCGCCGGCGCCGGTCAGGGCCTCCACCCGCCGCACGCCGGCGGCGATGCCCGATTCCCGGACCAGCCGGAACAACCCAATCTCGCCGGTGGCGCCGAGGTGGGTGCCGCCGCACAGTTCCAGGCTCACCTCGCCGATGCGCACCACGCGTACCCGGTCCTCGTACTTCTCCGTAAAAAGCGCCATGGCGCCCTGGCGCTTCGCGTCTTCCAGGTCGGTCTCGAACGGTTCGACGCCGATGTTCTCCCAGACGAGCTCGTTGACCCGGCGTTCGATCGCGTTCCGTTCATCGGGCGTGACGGCGCTGAAATGCGAGAAATCGAAACGCAGGCGGTCGGGCGCTACCACGGAGCCCCGCTGTTCCACGTGCGCGCCCAGGGTCTCCCGAAGCACGGCGTGCAGGAGGTGGGTCGCTGTGTGGTTCCGCATGATGGACTGCCTGCGCGCCGCGTCGACCCGCGCGGTGACGGTCATGCCTGGCTTGAGATCGGCGGCGCAGTCCGGGTCGCAGTGGTGAATGACGATGTCGCCTTCCCGCGTCGTGTCCATCACGGCGATCCGGCCGTCCGATTCCGTCTCCAGCCATCCGGCGTCGCCCACCTGTCCCCCCGATTCGGCGTAGAAGGGGGTTTCGGTGAGGATGACGAAATCACCCTCAGCCGTTACGACCTCGGCATCTTCGACAGCGAGCTGATCGTATCCCAGGAACACGGTAGGATTTGGGTTTTCAACCTGAACATCAGCGGTGAATGATGGCGTGCCAGCCGTAACCCTCGCTTTTGTTGACCGCTCCCGCTGCCCCTCCATCTCCGCCTCGAAGTCGGCCATATCCACGGTCATGTCCTTCTCATGGGCCATCAGCTGCGTCAGATCCACCGGAAAACCATAGGTATCGTACAGCTTGAAGGCCTCTTCGCCCCGGATTTCATTTCGTCCTTCGGCGCCCGCCCGCTTGACGATATCCTCGAAGAGTTCGATGCCGTGATCGAGCGTGCGCCCGAAGCTCTCCTCTTCGGACCGGGTCACCTGCTCCACCTTCTCCTGCGCGGAGGAGAGTTCAGGGTAGGCCGCGCCCATCTCTTCGGTGAGCGTCGGAACGAGCCGGTAGAGGAAGGGATCGGCCAGGCCGAGATTGCGGCCATACCGCGCCGCGCGGCGGAGGATGCGCCTGAGGACGTAGCCCCTTCCTTCGTTGGAAGGCAGGGCGCCGTCGGCTATGGCGAAGACCAGGGCCCGGACGTGGTCGGCGAGCACGCGGTAGGCCACGGCCGTATCCCCTTCCGCGTAGGGATGTTGCGACAGTTCTCCGATGTGGTCCATCAGCGGGCGGAACACGTCGGTCTCGTAGTTCGTATCCACGCCCTGGAGGATGCTGAGCATGCGTTCGAAGCCCATGCCCGTATCGACATGACGGGAAGGCAGGGGCGTCAACGCGCCGTCGGCGCCCCGGTCGTACTGGATGAAGACCAGGTTCCAGATTTCCACGTATCGTGTGCAGTCCCTGTTGACGCCGCAGACATGGTCCGGATCACCTTCCCGGCCGCACCTTCCCGGACCCAGGTCGTAGTGGATTTCCGAGTTGGGACCGCAGGGACCGGTCTCACCCATTTCCCAGAAGTTGTCCTTCTCGTCGAATCTCAGGACCCGGTCGGCGGCGATGCCGGTGTGGCGCTGCCAGAGGTCCTCGGCCTCGTCGTCCTCCCGGAACACGGTCGCCCACAACCGTTCGGCAGGGAGTTCCCACCTCTCCGTGAGCAGCTCCCAGGCCCAGGCGATGGCTTCTTCCTTGTAATAGTCGCCGAAGGACCAGTTCCCGAGCATTTCGAAGAAGGTCTGGTGGATGGGCGACCGGCCCACGTCTTCGAGGTCGTTGTGCTTTCCGCCGGCGCGAATGCACTTCTGGTAATCCGTCGCGCGCACGTATTCGCGGGTGCTCCGCCCGAGGAAAACGTCCTTGAACTGGTTCATTCCCGCGTTGGTGAAGAGCAACGTGGGATCATCCCAGGGCACCACGCTGGCACTCGGCACGATCGTGTGGCCGCGGTCGGCAAAATAGCCGGTAAAGGACTTTCGCAGTTCGGCTCCGGTCAATTTCGGAACTCCTCTATTTCGTCCAGCACGCGGTGGACGACCTGGTAGATGACGGCCTGCCCGAACCCCCGCCTGCCCAGGAAGGCGACCATGCGGCGGTGTGCCGCGTCACGATCGAGCCGGGCATATCGATGGGACTGGCGTCGCAGCGCCTCGTAGGCCCGTTCGGTCTCCCCTTCGCCGGATGCACTTTCCTCGAGAGCGGTTTCGACGATTTCGGCGTCAATCCCCTTCTGACGCAACTCGCGGCGCAGCAGGGACAAGCCGGCCGGCCTTCTCCGAAGCCGTTCATCGATCCACAGCCGGGCGAAGCGCCCGTCGTCGATCAGTCCCGCGTGCTCCAGCCGGTCCAGCACCTGGTCGATCACCTCATCCACCCGGCCCCTGGACTTGAGTTTCACGGCCAGTTCGCGGCGGGTCCGCATGCGGTGGTCGATGAGCCGGTGGGCTTCCGCCATGGCCCGGGACACGCCGTCGGCCAGTTCCACTTCCTGCAGCCGTTCCGGGTCCATCGCCTGTCCGTCGAAGAGCCCGAACCGGAGGAAGGTCTCTTCCGTGATCGTCAGGATGCGCTCGCCGTCGATCGTGACCTTGCGTTCCCGTCGACCTCCACTCCCCCGCGGCGTGATATCCGTTATGGTCGGCATGGTCATTCCAGTTGGTCATTCCAGTTCGACATGGTCGATGACCGTGTACACCGGTCCGTCCGGTTTCAGATCGCTCTTCACCAGCGCCGCCCGTTTCACCGTAAACGGTTCGGTCTCGAACGCCATGTCCCGGACCAGATCCGTAAGCTTGGCCAGGCCCCGCGGCGACCGTACCCGGCCGATGGTCAGGTGCGGAGAAAAGGGCCTTTCCTCGCGAACGAAGCCGCGGGCGTGCAGTTCGGTCTCGATGCGCTGCTGCATGGCAACCAGCTCGTCCCGTCCTTCTACGATCGAAACCCAGAAGACGCGCGGGCGGTTCATATCCGGGAAGGCGCCGATGCGTCCCAGCTTCAGGTCGAAGGTGCCCGCCGAATCGAGCGCAGCGCTAAGGCCATCGCGAATGACCGCCGGCTTGTCCGTCCCGATGTTGCCGAGGAACTTCAGCGTGACGTGGATGTTGTCCGGCTCCACCCACTTGATGTCGGTCCCCGTCGTCTTGAACCGGTTGACCAGTTGCGCGATCCGGTCCTTTGCGGAGACCGGAACTTCCACGGCAATGAACGTACGCATCGATAACCTTTCTACGTGGCCTGCGGGTTGCCTACGTGGCCTGCGGGTTGCCGTTCCCGGGGATCCGGTTCGTGCCGGCCGCGCGGGTAAGCGCCTGCCGCAGCAAGTTCAGGGCGGCCAGCGCGGCCCGGGTCTTGTTGACCTGCCGGTCCGGTCCCAGCATGAGTTTTCGCGTCTCGACGCCGTCCACCGACGCGAGACCCAGGTAGACCAGTCCCACCGGTTTCTCGGGCGTCCCGCCGCCGGGCCCCGCGACGCCGGTAGTGGACAGTCCGTAGGTGGCGCCGCTGGTATGACGGATACCCTGGGCCATGGCGGCCGCGGTTTCAGCGCTGACCGCGCCGTGGCGATCGATCGTTCCCACCGGCACCTCCAGGCGCGCCATTTTCGCGGCGTTGCTGTAGGACACGACTCCTTCCAGCAGGTAATCGGAACTGCCCGGCACGTCGGTCATGCGGGAAGCCACGAGGCCGCCGGTGCAGGATTCGGCGATGGCCACGGTCGCGCCCGCCTGCCGGAGCAGCCGTCCCACCACCTCTTCGAGGGTATCGTCGTCCACGCCGTAGATATGTTCACCGGCCCGGGCGACCATCCTGGTTTCGACGGCTTCAATGCGCTGCCGGGCCTCCTCCCCGGTGCGCCCCTCGGCCGTGAGCCGCAGGTTCACTCCGGTCTCCTGGGGCAGGGAGGCGATCTTGACGTCCTCCGCCTCTTCGATGACATCGCCGATGATCTGGGAGAGATTCGATTCGCCGATGCCCGTGGTGCGGATCCACCGGTGGAGGATGACCCTCCCCGTGCCCTGCTCCTTCAGCCGCGGCAGCACCTGTTCGTTCAACATCTTCATCATCTCGCGGGGCACGCCCGGCATGACGAATACGGCGGCGTCGTGGTGGCGTACCAGGAAGCCGGGCGCCGTGCCCACGGGATTGTCGAGCACCTCGGCGTGGCGGGGCATATAAGCCTGGATGCGGTTCGATTCCGGCATGACCATGCCCCGCTGGGTGAACATCCGCTCCACGGTATCCATGATTTCGGGATGAAAGACCAGGTCCTGCCCGATCGCCTCGGCGATGACGATCTTGGTCACGTCGTCGTGCGTCGGTCCGAGTCCGCCCGTAACGAGCACCACGTCCGCCTGCCGGCACACCGTTTCCAGGGCCTGGCCGATGCGCGGCCCCTCGTCGCCCACGGTCATGGTACAGACCGGCTCGATGCCCGTTTCCGTCAGGCGCCGGCCGATATAGGAGGCGTTGGTATCGACCACGGAACCGTAGAGCAGTTCGTCGCCGATCGTAATTATCGCGGCGGACTTCATGACAAGAACCCCGTTACGATCCGCAAGAGGAGATGGGCGTAGACCGCGGCCACGGCATCGTCCATCATGACCCCCAGCCCACCGGGAAGGCGCTGCACCCGGTCGCAGGGGAAGGGTTTCCAGATATCCAGGACGCGAAACAGGACGAACCCCGCGACCACGGTCAACAGGTCGAACGGCATGGCGGCGAAGACGATAAGGACGCCGGCGATTTCGTCAATGACGATCCTGGGTCCGTCGTGGCCGAACAGGGGTTCCGCCCGGCTCGATACCCAGATGCCCAATACGAAAAAGAGCGCGGTGGCTAGCAGGTAATAGGATACGGTCAGCCCGAGCGGACCGGTCAGCGCCCAGACCAGCCCGAGTCCCAGAATGCTGCCCGCCGTGCCGGGCGCGTGGGGTGTGTAGCCGACGTAACATCCGGTCGACAGCAAGGTGATCAGGGCGCGCATACCTACCTCAGCAGACTGGTGAATATGGACCGGTTCTTGACCACGTAGTCCAGGCCGGAACTGACCGTGAGCACCATGGATACGAAGACCATGCCGTTGAGGACCCACCAGGCGATACCGTCGAACTCCCCGTTCCACTGGCCGAAGGCGATCATGGTCGTCTGGACGTTGATATAGAGCAGGATGATCACGATGACCACCATCTGCGAGGCGGTCTTCCACTTGGCGACCTGGGTCGGCAGGATGAGCAGGCCCCGGTACGCCGCGATGCACCGCAGGCCGGTCACGATGAAGTCCCTTCCGATGATGACCAGGACCATCCAGGTGTAGATGTATCCGAGGGACGCGAAGCAGATCAGCGCGGTGGACGTGAGGATCTTGTCCGCCAGGGGGTCCATGAACTTGCCGAAGCTGGTGATCACCCCGGTCTTGCGGGCCAGGTAGCCGTCGTACAGGTCCGTCAGCGCCGCGATCATGAAGATGACCAGCGCGATATACCGTGTATACAATGTATCTACCAAGAAGAAGACCATGAAGATGGGACTCAGGATGATGCGGAATATGGTCAGCTTGTTGGGTAGGTTCATGGCGGCAAGGGAATCGCCGGTTCGGTCCGGCGGTCTTGATTCAGTTCCGTGTTACAACTCCGTGCGGCCTTCCAGGGCGCGTGCGAGGGTCACTTCGTCGGCGTACTCCAGGTCGCCGCCCATGGGAAGCCCCCTGGCGAGGCGGGTAACCCGCACGCCCAGGGGCTTGATCAGGCGGCTGAGGTAGAGCGCGGTGGCTTCTCCCTCGATATTGGGATTGGTCGCGATGATGACCTCTTCCACCGATTCGCTCATCCGATCCACGAGTTCCCGGGCGCGTATGTCGTCCGGGGTGATGTTGTCGAGGGGCGAAAGCGCGCCGTGGAGCACGTGGTACAGGCCGCGGTATTCTCCCGTGCTTTCGAGCGTGATCACGTCGCGGGGTTCTTCCACCACGCAGATGGTCTCCGGCCTTCGCCGGGCGTCGTAACAGATCTCGCAGGTCTCGGACTCGGTGATGTTCCAGCACACGCTGCAGTACCGGACCTTTTCCTTCACCGCGCGGATGGCGTCGGACAACGAAAAGGCGCGTTCGGCGGGCCCCTTCAGGATGTGGAAGGCCAGCCGCTGGGCCGTCACCCTGCCGATGTTGGGCAGGCGGCTCAACTCGTCCACCAGGATGGCCAGGGCCTCGGAACTGTATTTGCGCACCATGGGTTTACATCCAGTACGACCGGATAGTACGACCGGATAGTACGACCGAATCGGGATCGGCGAAACGTCTCGCGACGGGGTGTTACGGTCCCAGGCCGGGGATGTTCAGTCCGCCGGTGATCTGGCCCATCTCCTGGTTCACCAGTTCCTGCGCTTTCTGCTGGCCCTGGTTGACGGCGGCCACTATGAGATCTTCGAGCATTTCCACGTCATCGGCGTCCACCACGGCCGGATCGATCCTGATCTCCACGACGCTCAGCCTGCCGTCGACCACCGCGGTCACCATCCCGCCGCCCGCCGTGCCTTCGACCCGCTTCCCGGCCATTTCTTCCTGGATCTGCATCATCTTCTTCTGCATCCGCTGGACGCGCTTCATCATGCCCGACATGCCCTTGGCCATATCCTTTTCCTTTCCTGCCTGCCTTCGATTGCCGCGACCCGGACTCAGTCCGTCACGATCTGGCCGTCGAAGGCCTTCACGATTTTTTGGACGGCCGGATCTTTCGCGGCGCCCGTGCGGGCGTTTGCCGCCTGGCCGCCTGTTTTGCCGGCCGTAGTGGTGCCCTGTGCTTCGCTGTCGATTTCTACAGCCGAACCGGGATACTCGTCCAGGCCGGCCCCGGCGATATCCGCCTGGTCGATACCGCCTTCCATCTCCGCTTCAGCGATATCCGCCTGGTCGATACCGCCTTCCATCTCCGCTTCGGCGTCATCCGAGCGGTTGCCACCGGCTATCTCCGCTTCGGCGTCTACAGTTCTGCTGCTGTCCCCGGCCATCCTGGTATCGGCGTCACCGGTCTTTTGGTCGGCGTTTATCTCTTCGGCGTTTTCCTCTTCGGCGCTTTCGTCGATCTCGCATTCGATACGTACTGGGATTCCCAGCACTTCTTTGCATACCGACTGTATCATTTGCGAGTTCTCACGTTTTTCGACCCGTTCCTTTACAAAGACCTGTCCTGACTCGAACCCGAGCGTAATCGTGGCGGGACCTCCCGACCCTTCTTCATCTGGCGGCGAAAAACTCTTTATCTCGACTTCCTTCAACTGCCTGCCCAGGAAGCCTGGTTGCCTGGCGATCTCGTCCACGATGGAGGGCCATCGGTTGCGGGCTGTCTGGAGATCCAGTTTCGGCGAAGCCGGAGCGCCCGCCGATGACTCGGAGGATGCCGTCGAAGTCGGTGTGGCCGCCGATGACTCGGTGGATGCCGCGGGGCTTCGGTCCGCATCATCGGCTGGTGCAGGTCCCGATGGGGCTGCCACCGATGGGGGAGGTGGAGGTGCGGAGCCAGAAGATGGATCTGCAGGCTGAGCAGACGGGGCTTCGGAAGCCTCTGTGCCGGAAGCCTCTGTCCCGGACGCCTCTGTGCTGGACGCCTCTGTGCCTGATACTTTGCCCCCCTCTTCCGTTCCCACGCGCCGGGCCATTTCGGACAACCGGGTCATGACGTCCGTCAGTTGAACCGAGCGGGCCATGCGTATCATGCGGACGACGCCCGTCTCGAGCTGCACCCGGGGAAGCGCGCTGTTCTTAACCGCCTGTTCCATCTGCGTGGCCAGCTGGGAGAGCCGGAGCAGGTCTTCCGTCTCGAATCGTCCGGCCTGTTCCCGGAAGCGGTCCAACGCGAGGGCGGCGTCGCCGATCAGCACTTCCGCTTCGGGCGCCGCCTTGACGACGAGCAGGTTGCGCAGGTGTTCCAGGATGCCCAGGACAATCTCTTCGAGATCGTGCCCCTGGCCGAAGATCCGGTCGACCAGGTCCAGCCCTTTGGGCACATCCTGCTCCGCCACGATGTCCAGCAACTCGAAATAGACGTCCTGGTCCACGATGCCCAGGACCTCCGCCGCCTCGCGGGCGGTCAGCGCGGTGCCGCCGAAGGCGACGACCTGGTCCAGCAGGCTTTCGGCGTCCCGCATGCTGCCGTCCACCCGGCGCGCGATCAGGGCGAGGGCCTCGCGCTGGACGTCGTACCCGCTCTTCTCGCTGATCATGGCGAGGTGATCCACGATGGTGGGCCCCGATATGCGCCGGAAGTCGAATCGCTGGCAACGGGAGAGCACGGTGGGGATCACCTTCCGGGGGTCCGTCGTCGCGAAGATGAAGTACACGTGGGCAGGCGGCTCTTCGAGCGTCTTCAACAGGGCGTTGAAGGCCTCCTTGGTCAGCATGTGCACTTCGTCGATGATGTAGATCTTGTGCTTGCCCTGGCTGGGCGTGTACTTGACGCTCTCGAGCAGATGCGTCCGGACCTGTTCGACCCGGTTGTTGGACGCGCCGTCGATCTCCAATACGTCGACGCTGCGTCCTTCCGAGATTTCCTGGCAGAACGTGCAGGCGTTGCAGGGCGTCACCGTGGGGCCGTCGACGCAGTTCAGGGCCTTGGCCAGGATGCGGGCCGTGGTGGTCTTGCCCACGCCGCGGGGTCCGGCGAAGAGGTAGGCATGGGCGATCTGACCCGCCTGAATGGCGTTTTTCAGCGTGGTGGTGACGTGTTCCTGCCCGATTACGCCGTCGAATTCCTGGGGGCGCCATTTTCGGGCGGTAACTTCGTAGGCCAATGCCCAACCCTCCATGCCTGGGTTACTCGGGACAAGAGGCAGGCGGAACGAAGGGGAAAGATAAAGCGGTCGTGCACCCACCCTCGAATCTACTCGTATCGAGGCATCCGTGCCGCCGGCTCCGGCCAGGCACTCCCACGGCACACGCTTCAGGCGCTTACCGCTGCTACCTTCCGGTCCTGACGGGGTTGGGCGTTGTCACGTTGCGCGGGACCTGACTTTCAATACCGGATGCAGCGCATACCGGCGACGCAAGTGCGATCCTCGGGATGGGAATTCGATCCCGCTGTAGCGGGTTGCGGGTTACAGGGCACCGCTAACTCCCCATCTAGCACGACCGTAATCGATCCAAGCCTGTAAAACGGGATGGCGGGACACCGGCTGCCTGGCGCCCGGCCTTCCGAGTGGAGCAGAGCGGAATCGAACCGCCGACCTCCAGATTGCGATTCTGGCGCTCTCCCAACTGAGCTACTGCCCCAAAACAATTACGGAGAGGGTGGGATTCGAACCCACGGTCCACATGGTGAACACACGCTCTCCAGGCGTGCCGATTCAACCGCTCTCGCACCTCTCCCAGGTTCATTGGTTATCAAGTAACACTTAGCCAACCGACCAGAACCGCCCGGGTTTAGAACCTGTGTGGACGGAGTCTGTAACTGATGCTGAAACAGTCACATATCTGTCTGCTGATTCCAGGAATGCAACCGAGTCACAGCACCGAATCAGAACAGACAATTTAACATTTTCAACCTACACAAACAACAGAAATCAACCAATCGGGTTTATACTCCGTCCTCTGGTTCAGAGACCACCGCACGCTTTGGGAAATTACCCGGCGATTCCTGACCCTTCGGGAAGTTCAGGGTTACTTCAATGGCCAATTACGGCTCTATGATGCGGAGGTTGGTTTGGTAAACCTTGACTATATCTCTACCTGATATATATTAATGATATGTCCGAAAGTCGTACCGTATACGTCCTCCTCGGTTTTCTCACCTGGCGGCCCATGTCAGGCTACGAACTCAAGCGCAGCATCGCCCGCAGCGTCGGAAACTTCTGGTCGGAGGGCGATGGCCAGATCTATCCAGTACTGAAGCGCATGGCCGGCAAAGGGTGGATTGCCAGCCGTGCGGATGACGGCGTGGGTGGACGCAGGAGGCGGATCCACGAAATAACCGAAGCCGGCCGCGCGGTGTTGCAGGCATGGCTGAGTGCGCCGGTGGACGAACCGCCACCGCGGATCGAGCTTTTGCTCAAACTGTTCTTCGGGGATGAAGTGGCGCCCGAGGTCAGCTTGACCCACGTCGAAGCCGCACGAACGACCGCCATCTACAGGCTCAACCATCTTCAGTCCATTGCCGAAGACCTTCGCGAACGCCGCGAGGAGGACCCGCGCGCGGCGTTCTGGATACTGACCGTAGACTACGGGCTTGTAGTGACGGAAGCCCGTCTGCGGTGGTGTGAACGCGCCATGGACGAACTGCGGCGCCTGCGTGGAACCGAGCAGTACAGCCGACATCCCGTCTCGTCGCAGGGAACTGCCGGTGGGACTTAGCCGTAACGGAAGAGAAACATCTGATGACACTCGATGATGCCAGCCGATGTTGAGAGGATCCGGATGGAAAACATGACGCGTCGTGAATTGCTCGCACTGGCGGTTGGAGGCGGGCTGGGTGCGCTTTGGTCGCCTGGGTCAAGCGTGGCATGGACGCAAGCCGCTGATACATGGAAGCGGGGCTATGACGCGGCGCGGACATCCAACCCCTACCTGCTGGGCTTTCAGAACGCGGATCGAGACCGTTACGCCAGCGACCTACTACCCGTCTACGGCCGCTGGCCCCGGGATCTCGCGGGCACCTTCTACCGGAACGGGCCGGCCGGCCACGAGGTCGGCGGACGGCGGTACCACCACTGGTTCGACGGCGATGGCCTGGTCCAGGCTTTCCACATTTCCGCCGACGGGATCCGCCATCTCGGCAGGTTTGTCGAAACGGCAAAGCGCCGAGCCGAGCGCGACGCCGACCGCATGTTGTGGCCGGCGTTCGGCACTTCCCTGGACGGCGGCCTGCCGGTCTCTCATCCGGACACGATCAATACCGCCAACATCAGTATCCTGCACCATGCCGGCGAGTTGCTGGCCCTGTGGGAGGCCGGTTCGCCCCACCGTCTCGACCCGCAGTCTTTGGAAACGCTGGGGATCAAGACCTGGCGCTCCGACCTGCGCGGCGCACCTTTTACCGCCCATCCCAAAGTCGAGCCCGATGGTACGGTGTGGGCGTTCGGCTACGCGCTTGACCGTGGCCTGCTGGTACTGTACCGGATCGATGCGGGCGGGAAGGTAGAAAAGGCCGACACGGTCGGTATCTCGCCGCTCGGAATGATCCACGACTTTGCCGTTACGGTGAACTCGCTGGTCTTCGTCATTCCACCGCTGGTATTCGATCCCGAGCGTGTTGCTCCCGGAGTCAGCTTCCTCGACACCCAAGTATGGCGACCGGAACTCGGCACCCGCGTGCTTGCCGTGGACAAGGATGATTTCAGCTGCCGCCGCTGGTGGCAGTTGCCACCCGGTTTCGCGTACCATCTCGGCAATGCCTGGGAGGACGGTGGGAACGTGCATTTCGATTACTGCGTCGCGCCGGACGCCACCGAGTTGACCCATACCTTCCGCGAGGTCATGCGCGGCGTATGGAGCCCGCCCACGGAGCCGACGCGGTTTGCGCAGGTCACCCTTGGCACAGGCGATGCGGTGGAGCAGCACGTCTTCGACCGCCAGGCCGAGTTTCCGAGGGTAGCCCCGGGCGTTGTCGCCGCCCGGCATCGCTACGTCTACAGTCTGGCCGGCCCGTTGGCCAGAAGATCGGATATTGCGTCACCCGGTCTCGACCGCGTGGTGCGCTGGGATACGGAGACGGGCGACACGGACGCTTACGTCTACGATGCGGACTTCATCCCGGAGGAGCATATCTTCGTGCCGCGTCCCGGCTCATCGACGGAAGCGGAGGGTTGGGTGATCGGCACCGCGCTGGACCTGGACCGCGGAATCACACAACTGGCGGCCTTCGACGCTATACGGATCAGGGAAGGACCCGTAGCTGTGGCCCGGTTGCCCTACGCGTTGCCTCTTGGCTTTCACGGCATATTCGTTCCGGCGTGAGCGGCAGAAAGTCAGGTCTGAATAGCGTGTAGGCCTGAATTGTGTGCAGGCCTTGAATAGAACGCGGCCTGAATAGTGCGCAGGCCACCGGGAAGGCCGTCGGCGAAAACCTTAACTTGAATGGGAGGGATCTTATGTACAAGTTGCTCTACGCTACAGCGGTAAGTTGTTGCATCTGCGCAGCCGCCGTCGGCGCGATGGCGACGCCCGCGACTGGCGGCGACCTGGAGATTACCGTGGAGGGCATCAGTGACGACGAAGGCAACGTTATGGTAGCCCTGCACGACGAATCCGGAATGGAGGGCTTCCCCGGTGCCAATGGCGCGATCGCGGCACAGTGGATGCGGGCTGCGCCTGGATCGCTACGTTTCGTGTTTCTGGATCTGTCACCTGGCCGGTACGCCGTAGCCGTCTTTCATGACGATAACGGTAACGATGAACTCGACACCAACATACTGGGCATTCCCTCAGAAGGCACAGGTTTCAGTAGAAACGCGCAGGGGAACTTTGGGCCACCGAGTTTCCACGACGCGGCCGTCGAGATCTCATCGGACAGCGGTACCACGCACACGACGGCGACGCTGGTATATTAAAAAAAACTGCAAGTCATTCATGGCAAATGACTTGCAGTAAAAGTGCAACGGAGAGGGTGGGATTCGAACCCACGGTGCCCGAAGGCACAACGGTTTTCGAGACCGTCCGATTCAACCACTCTCGCACCTCTCCGGCAACCTCGGTTCGACAGCCGTATTACCCGTTCCCCGTTTTTGCCGGAAGAACTCCCGGAGCAGTTCGGAACAGGGGTCTGCCAGCACGCCTCCTGTAACTTCCACCTGGTGGTTCAGCCGGGTGTCCCTCACGATATCGCGCAGGGACCCACAGGCCCCGGTCTTGGGATCGTCTGCCCCATACACCAGGCAGTCCAGGCGGGCGAGCACGATCGCTCCCGCGCACATGGAACAGGGTTCCAGCGTAACGTAGAGCGTGGCACCGGCCAGCCGTTCATAACCCAGCGCGGTGCTGGCATCGCGGATTGCGAGCATCTCGGCATGGGCGGTGGGATCGCGCAACCGTTCCACGCGATTCTGGCCCCGGCCGATAATCGCGCCGTCGTGAACGATCACGGACCCGACGGGCACATCACCGGCGGCTCCCGCCGACCTGGCTTCTTCCAGCGCCAGCCTGAGCCATTCTTCGTGTTCTCCGCCGTTGCTTTTCATACGACCGCGTCCCACGAAATATACGCCCGGAGGGAGTCGAACCCCCAACCTCCTGATCCGTAGTCAGGTGCTCTATCCAATTGAGCTACAGGCGCTCGAAGCCAGCGAACAAGAGCACCGCAATTTACAGGTCGAGTGCGCCAAAGTCAAGCGGATACTGATCCCGGTCCCGATGGGCGAAGCGTCGCAATTGAGGCGGTCAGGAAGGGCCGCGAGCCAGCCTTTCGAGATAGATCCCACGCCGCTCAACATACCCTTCGGCGGTCCGATGTATGCGTTCGATCTGCTCGTTCGTGACGGAACGTACCACCCGTCCGGGAACGCCCACGACCAGGGAACCCGGAGGCACTTCCATGTTTTCGAGTACCAGTGTGCCGGCGCCGATGATGCTGTGCCTTCCGATGCGCGCACCGCTGAGGATCACGGCGCCCATGGAAATCAGCACGTGGTCCTCCACCACCGCGCCGTGGACTATGGCGCGGTGCCCCACGGTGACGCCCTTGCCCAGTTCGGTGGGCATGCCGACGTCGATGTGGAGGACGCTGCCGTCCTGCACGTTGGTTCCCTCGCCGATGGTTACGGGCTCGTCGTCCGCCCGGATCACCACCTGGTACCAGACGCTCGCGTCCTTCCCAATGTCCACCGCGCCGATCAGGTCGGCGCTTTCTGCCACGAAGGCGGACGGATGGATGCGGGGAGCATGGTGGACGTACTGGTTGGAGGCCATGTAAGGCTCGTTTTCAGGTCGCGGCGGCGAACTTCCTGTGGTCTACAGGCCGCGGCGGCGAAACCGGCCTGCGGCGAAACCGGCCGGGAGTTGCTGGCCGCGGTGGCGAACCTGACCGGTGATCGACCGGCCGGCAGTCCACCGGCCCTGGCCGTGAGATCCACCGGCCCGGCCGCGCGCTAGCCCGCGGCGTCCTGTCCAGGCACCAACCGGGGAATGACGTAAGGCCCTCTCGGGACGACCGCGATAGTGGCGCCGGGGCCGTGACGCTTCAGCGCCCGCGCGATGCCCACCTCGACAGATGGAATGGGCTCGACCAGGCAGTCCCGGACATCGTCGTTATTCAGTCCGTCCGTATAGAGGTAGATCTTGCTCTTCTTCAGCGCCTTGACCAGTTCCTCGATCTCCCACTGGTCGATGGTGAACACGCCCGGTTGCTGGATCCAGTGGATGAAGGCGTCGATATCCGTCGTCCGCCGGAGCAGTCCTTCGAACTCCGCGCTGCCGATCCCGTCGGCGCATCCCGCGGCGATGACGATGGATCCGCCTTCCTTCAGTATGTCCAGCACGCCGACCATGCCCTTCACGGCCTGGTAGAAAGTGGTGTCCAGGGGATAGCCGGCCGACGAGGTCACGACGATGTCCACCGGTTCCTCGACGGAGGCCACGACCATGCCGTCCACGTGCTGAACACCGTACCGGTGCGCCCGATCGAGCTCGCCGGCGAACACCCCGGTGACGCGGCGGTCCTCGTCCATGGCCACGTTGAGGATGAAATCGACCCCGGCCCGCCGGGCGATTTCCAGCGCGGCTTCGTGGAGGGGGTTGCCGTCGAGCACGCCCGTCGTGGCGTTGGGATGCTCCAGGATGCCGGGTCCGTGAAGATGCTCGATCGTCTCCACGCCCACGAGACCGGGTGCGACCAGCTTACGTCCGCCCGAGTACCCGGCCATGAAGTGCGCCTCGATCAGCCCGGTCAGCACCTTGAGATCGCTCTCCACGTAACTGCGGTCCACTCGGATCGGGATCCCCGTGCTGGTGGCGCCTAGATCGGCCTGTTCGTTGCCGCTTCGGGCGACGTGATTGACGACGGGATACCGGTCCACCACGCCATCGGTCAGGGTCTCGCGGAGCTGTTCCTCGTCCATGGGGGCGTGCAGTCCCGTGGCGACCAGAAGGGTAATGTCCTCCGGCCTGATCCCGCTTTGCTCCAGGCATTCCAGGAGCGGCGGCAGGATAATGTCGTGGGGGACGGGCCGCGTAATGTCGGAAACGACCACGCACGCGTCGCGGCGGCCCCGGGCGATTTCCGCAAGGGGCGGACCGGCCACGGGCCGCTGCAGGGCCTCACGGGTCGAGGTCACCGGATCATCCAGCGGAGGTGTTTCCCGCATGTTGAGGACGGCGGCCAGGTTTTCGTCCGGGACGCTGACATTGAGGCCGGATTTATGGTAGTCGAGGGTGATGTTCACGGCGGCTCCCTACGGGTCTTCCTGCTCGAATGCGAGCCCGGGTCCCGGCGAAGGTTCGAGTATGCCCGCGGCACCGGCATCCATCATGGTCCGCGCCAGTTCGCCTGGGGATTCGTGGAGCGCCAAAATGGCCCCGCTGCTGCCCGCAAGCTTCGCACCTGTCGCGCCTGCACGCTGGGCGAGTTCGATGAACCGATCGTCCTCGGGATTGGATCCGCCCAGCGAATGGGTTATCGCCTGGTTCTCGTTCATCAGCTCTCCCAGCGCGTCGAGCCTGTTCTCGAGGATTGCTTTCTTACCTTCCCGGGCGAGGGTCGCGATGGCGTTATATGCTTCGACCACTTCGGTTTCCCCGGCGAGCCAGCGTTCCCGCAAGGGGGTGTGCACGCCTCCGGAGATGCGCTGACCTCCCGTGATGACCACGACAAGCGGCAGGGACGCTGCGGAAGCCATCGGCTCCATGGTGGCGTAGGGATCGGTCCCGTATTCCAGGTGGAATTCCTTTCCCCTGAAATCCATGTAATGAAGCCCGCCGAAGGTGCCCATGTAGGCGTCCTGGTACCCGCAGAATGTAAGGTTCTGGTACTCGATCCTGCGGACGAGCTCCGCCTGGTGGTACGGACTATGGCGGATACCACGGAAGGCGAGCAGGCCGGCGACCATGGATACGAGCAGCGCGGTCGATCCCGACAGGCCGGCGCGGAAGGGGATATCGGTCGACCACGAGATCCTGACGCGCAGGTCCGCGGATTCGGTTCCGGTCAACGCGACCCGGGCGATATCGAAAATGTCCCCACGTGGGGCCAGGGCGTCGGACGACGCGATGACGCGCTGCTCGGTGCCGGCGTCCAGGACCAGGCGGTCCGCCGGCTGGATCCTGACCCGTGCCCGCTCCTTCGTCGAGCACGAAATCACGCTGCCGCCGTACATGTCGGTCGGGTTGCCCACGATGCCGACACGGCCGGGTGCGGATGCGGTTAGGGTCCCGTTCAATTGGACTCCACCCGGCTCAGACCTTTCCGATCCTGCGGCCCATGCAGCCTATACGGCCCATGCGGACCATCCGATCGACAGTCGCGCCGAATCTTGGGAAGTATGCACGCGGTAATCATGATTCGTTCAACCGCTCTTGCAGATGATCGCGGAAAGCCGTACCGTCGACCTCGTCCTCTACGGCGTAATCGGCAAAGGCTTCCCAGTAGGTCAATGGCGTGCCAATGTCGTAGCGCCGGTCAGCGGATCCCAGGGGTACGCACCAGACCTCGCCGCATGGACGGCCCCGGACTCCCGGATCGTGCGCGCCGACCGACCCACCCGAACCGCCCGCCCTTAGCAGGTCCCGAATGGCGTCTGCGAGCCACAGTTCGCCGTTCCTGCCACGCGGCGTCGCCTCGAGTGCGGGGAAGATGCCGGGGCCGCATATGTACCGGGCCGATACGGCGTAGCGGCTTGGCGCGCTTTCCGCGGATGGTTTCTCCACGATATCATCGATGGGGAATGTCGTGTCCGATTCGTACCTGGGCTTTACGATGCCGTACCGCGACACCTTGTCTTCGGGCACGTGCTCCACCGCGATGGTGCACGCGGCATCTTCCTTCCCGTGGGTCGCCATCATACGCCGCAGAACGCTTTCTTCCCCCGTCGACCGGATGACGGCGTCGCCCCAGGCCACGACGAAGGCGTCGGATCCGGCGAAGGCCTTTCCCAGGCGCACGGCATCGCCGTTTCCCCCCGGAACCTCCTGGCGGACAAACGAATAATCCAGTGCGGGCGGACCATCGGACGATCCGCTGGTCGTATTTGCCGCCCTGTCCGAAGTTCCGCCATTCACGAAGTAATCCTCGATCGCTTTTTTCCGGCTGGAAGTCACGAAGAGGATGCGCTCGATCCCCGCGACCGCCAGTTCATTCACAACGTGGTGAATGACCGGCTTGCGCCCGAGGGGCAGCATTTCCTTGGGGACAGACCGTGTGAGCGGCAGCATCCGCGTGCCCAGGCCCGCTACGGGCACGACGGCCTTGCGGATCATCCCCCACCTTCCTGACGCGCGTTCCTGACCGCATCGACGTATTTCCGGGCCGTATCGGTGAGCACATGCCAGTCTCCCGCGGCCACGGCGGCCTTGTCGACCAGGTTCCCGCCAACGGCGACGGCGCAGGCGCCCGCCCGGATGAAGTCGCCCGCGTTGTCCAGGTCCACACCGCCCGTGGGCATGAGATCGATCTGAGGGAGCGGCGCCTTGACGTCCTTGAAATACCGGGGTCCCACCGCCGTTGCGGGAAACACCTTTACGATGTCCGCGCCGCATTCCCAGGCCGACAGGATCTCGGTCGGCGTCAATGCGCCGGGAATGATGACCTTGTCGTATCGCCGGCACAGGGTGATGACGTCCGGGTTAAGCGTCGGCGTCACGATGTATTCGGCGCCGGCCAGGATCGCCGCCCGGGCCGTTTCGGGGTCCAGCACGGTGCCCGCGCCGAGGAGGATCTCGTCCCCCAACCGGTTCGCGCATTCGCCGATGACGTCCAGGGCCCCGGGCGTCGTCATGGTGATCTCGACGGCCCCGATACCGCCCCTGCCGATGGCCTGGGCGACCTGGACCAGCGCGTCGGGACGGTCGGCCCTGAGCACCGCGACCACGCCGCAGGCTTTGATAGATGCCAGGTTTTCGGATCTCGAAGACATGGATACACTCCAGCAGGCGATTCGTTACTCCAGGGTGACCTTCACCTTGCGCTCCGGACGCTCGTGCAGGTGCCCGTGTCCCGTCAGCGCCACGCCAAGCCGGATGGACGGCTTGCCGCCCACGGGGAAAATGTGATGGAACGTCAGGGCCGGCACGAAGATGAAATCCCCCGCCTTCGCGTGGACGGTCTCTTCACGGCCCTCGATCACCCAGTCGATTTCTCCCTCCAGCACCAGCCACCACTCGTCGTAATCGTGGCAGTGATTGTCGTTGATCGTGCCCGAATCCTGCCAGATGAAAGCCGCGGTCACGTGGTCCGCGGCAACGACGGCGCAGGAGGCGGGCGGCGGACCGATCCGTTCCTTGATCTCGTCTATATTGATGCGGTTGAGCGCGGCGTGCATGATCGGGTTCGGCGGGGCCATCGAGATGCTCCTTTGGTGAACCGGGCCTACGCGACCCGGTACTTCG
Source organism: Gemmatimonadota bacterium (assembly GCA_009838645.1). NCBI lineage: Bacteria > Pseudomonadati > Gemmatimonadota > Gemmatimonadota bacterium. The sequence goes on from VXRC01000029.1 coordinate 91,356, forward strand.
ATACGGTTTCCTCGTTTACCGTGACGCCCAGCCCGGGTCCGTCCGGCACCGCCACAAGTCCCTCGTCATCGATTGCGAAGCGTTCATGGGTCAGTTCGTGTCGCAACGGCGAATCGGACATGCAGAACTCGAAGACGGACGCATTGGGCAGGGCGGCCAGGGCGTGCAGCGACGCCGCCATGGTAATGCCGCTCTTGTAACTGTGGTTGACGACCTTGCGGCCGTGCCGGTGGGCGGTCTGTCCGGCCGTGGCCATGGTCGTGATGCCGCAGCGTCCCGGGTCCGGCTGGATCCAGTCCAGTCCGCCCTCTGTGACCAGCCGTTCGAAGTCCTCGAGCCGGGACTCTGCTTCCCCGGTGGCGATGGGCACAGGACTCTCCGCGGTCAGCGCGGCATACCCTTCGATGTCGTCTGGATGCAGCGGCTCTTCAATCCAGAAGGGCCGGTACTCGGCGAACTGCCGGGACCGGGTGAGGGCGGTCTTCCAGTCCCATACCTGGCCGGCGTCAATGAGCACGTCCACCTCATCGCCCGTGCCCCGGCGAGCCTCCCTCACCAGGGCGACGTCCTGCCCTTCGTCTTCGCCCATGGGCCCCCAGCCGAACTTCACCGCCGTGAATCCCTGGTCGGCGAATTTCCGGCCGATCGCCCGGGTCTGCTCCGGCGTGTCGCCGAACAGGACGGAAGCATAGGCCCGGAACCTGAGCCGGTGCGCGCCGCCCAGGAGCTCGTAGACGGACTGTCCGCTCGCCTTGCCCGCGATGTCCCAGAGCGCCTGGTTGATCCCCGCCATGGCATGCCGCCCCACGCCGACCCGGCCGTAGTAGTTGGCCGACGCCATCATCCGGTCCGTGCAGGCGTCGATGTCCAGCGGATCGGCGCCCGCCAGTGCGTTGGCGAGGCCGTCGCAGATCTGGTGCGACAGCGGCGCGTCGATGACGGCCTTGACCACGGTGGGACAGGAATCGACTTCGCCCCAGCCTGTGATGCCTTCGTCCGTTTCGATTTTAATCAGGCAGGTATCCTGCGTCCCGTCACAGGCCTCCGTCACCTGGGGCAGCCGCAGGACCAGGGCGGAAACCTCGACGATCCGCACGCGAACGACCTCCTTGACCCTCATCCCGGCAACGTAGAATCACGTCGGTAATGTGTGGATCGACACAGGGGGTGTCAAGGGGAGATGCCCCTGGATCGGGGGCGGGACGCCAGCCCCCGGACAACCGGCCCGAACACAGGTTTTGCGCGGTCTGAATCCGCCCGTGAGAACACCCCCGGTAACGCCCCCGTTGACGCCCCCGGTGACGCTCCGGAACCGGCAAATAAACCTTGACACTCCTGCGCGGCCCCTTGCACTTTGGAGGCTGGAATAACGGCATTCCCGCTCACATCACGAACAGGCGGCCTCGCCCGGCATCGCCCCGTTTATCCGCCGCGGCGCATCAGAAAACCCGATCCTATGTTCCGATACATCATATACCGCATCGTAGGCCTGGTCGGCGTGCTGTTCCTGGTCACGGTCATCACCTTCAGCCTGATGCACGCGGTGCCGGGCGGCCCCTTCGACGAGGAGAAGATGCCCCTGTCGGCCGAGGCCAAGGCCAATATCCTGCGCAAGTACGGACTGGACCGCCCCCTCTACGAGCAGTACGGAAGATACATGTGGAACGCGCTGCAATTCGATTTCGGCATCCCCTTCCAGAGTCCGGGCGAGACGGTGACGGACCTGATCGCGCGGACCTGGCCCATCAGCATGCAACTGGGCGGCATGGGCCTGGCCGTAGCCTTCTCCTTCGGCATCCTCCTGGGCATCCTTTCCGCCATACGCCAGAACACATGGGTGGACTACGGGACCACGGTTATCGCCACCCTTGGGATCACTGTGCCCAGTTTTGCCATTTCCATCCTGTTCATCGTCCTCTTCGCGACCATCTGGAGGGTCCTGCCCACGGGCGGTTGGGGCGGGCCGGAGACCTGGATCATGCCGGTGATCGTGTACGCCCTGGGTCCTATGGCCATCGTCGCCCGGTACACTCGTTCGAGCATCCTCGAGAACCTCCGCATGGACTACGTGCGGACGGCCAGGGCCAAGGGACTGAAGGAGCGCAGCGTCCTGTTCATCCACGTGCTGAAGAACTCCCTGATCCCGCTGCTCACCATCATGGGGCCCATGCTGCCCGGGGTAATGACCGGTTCGCTCTTCGTCGAAGGCATTTTCCGCATCCCGGGCCTGGGACAGTTCTTCGTCACGAGCATCTTCGAGCGGGACTACCCCATGATCATGGCCCTTACCCTGCTGGTCGCAGTGCTGATCGGGATCGTCTACCTGATTACGGACATCCTGTACGCGCTCGTGGATCCCCGGGTCAGATACGTTCGCGGGAGCAAGTAATGGACCACGGTGCCGCGCGCTCGAAACGGACGTTCCGGGACTACCTGGGCATCTCGGCCCGCGGTTTCTGCATGGGGGTGGCCGATGTCGTGCCCGGTGTGTCCGGGGGAACGATGGCCTTCATACTGGGCGTATACGAAGAGTTGCTCGACGCCGTGCACGCCGTCAACGCGAGGTTTCTGCGTTCGCTGGTTACCTTCCGGTTCGGCGATGCCTTCGACGGTTTCCCCCACCGTTTCCTGATCGCCCTCGTCACCGGCATCTTCGTGGCCATTTTCAGCCTGGCCCAATTCTTCGCATGGGCGCTCGATCACCATCCCGTCCACGTCTGGGCCTTTTTCTTCGGGCTGGTACTGGCGTCGATCATCACGGTGCGGGTGAAGGTGTCTCGCTGGACCGTGAAGGAAGCGTTCGCGTTACTGCTGGCGGCCGCGGCCGCATTCGTCCTGGTGGGCGCCGTTCCGGTCGAGACGCCCTCCGCCGCCTGGTTCATCTTCCTGAGCGGAGCGATCGCGATCTGCGCGATGATCCTGCCCGGCATATCGGGCTCGTTCATCCTGGTCATCCTGGGGAAATACCAGTACATGCTCACCGCCGTGGTCGAGCGTAATTTCCTGCCCATCCTCATCTTCGGGTGCGGCGGGATCCTGGGACTGGTCTTCTTCGCGCGGGTGCTCAGGTGGCTGTTGCGCCGCTGCCATGACGTGACCGTGGCGGCCCTCATCGGCCTCATGGCCGGCTCATTGCGCAAGATCTGGCCGTGGAAGGAAGTCGAAGAGAACGTCCTGCCCGCTTCGCTGTCGGGAGATGTCCTGCTGTCCATCGGCCTGGGTATCGCGGGCTGCGCGATCGTAGTGATCATCGAGCGGCTCGCGGCCAGGCGACCCGCAGGAGACACGGTAGACTAGCAAACGGTAGACCAGCACACGGAAGGCCAGCACACGGAAGGCCAGCACACGGAAGGCCAGCACACGAATGACCAGCACCTTGACCGAAATCACCTCACCCGCCGGCGGCCTCTGGCGCGACGCCCTGCGCCGCTATATGAAGAACAAGCTGTCTGTCGCCGCGGGGATCATCATCATCGTCATCACCTTCATGGCCGTCTTCGCGCCCTGGGTCTCGCCGTCCCACTATTCCGAGGCCAATTTCGACGAAGCCTGGCAGTTTCCGTCCTGGACCCACCCAATGGGCACGGACAGCATCGGCCGGGACTACTTCAGCCGGATCGTGTACGGCGCCCGGATCTCGCTCATCGTGGGGTTCGTCGCGCAGATGATCTCCCTGCTGATCGGCGTGCCGCTGGGCGCAATAGCCGGGTTCAAGGGGGGCAAGGCCGATTACATCGTCATGCGCCTGGTGGACGTCATGTCGGTCTTCCCCAGCCTGCTCTTCGCCATTCTGATCATGGCTTGGCTGGGAAGCGGGTTGAGCAACGTGCTGTTCGCCATCGGCGTGACCGGCTGGGTGGGCGTTTGCCGCCTGGTCCGCGCGCAATTCCTGTCGCTGCGGGCTTCCGACTTCGTCCGCGCCGCCCGTTCCATGGGCGCCTCCAACGTGCATACCATCGTACGCCACATGCTGCCCAACGCCCTCAGCCCCATCATCGTCGGCCTGGCCATGGGCATTCCCCAGGCCATTTTCGCCGAGGCGGGACTGAGCTTCCTCGGTCTGGGCATCAATCCGCCCACGCCGAGTTGGGGACAGATGGTCAGCAGCCACCTGCCCAACGTGATCTACTACTGGCACCTCGCCCTCTTCCCGGTATTCATGATCGCCCTTGTCATGCTTGGATTCTCGCTCATTGGCGACGGCCTCCGCGACGCCCTCGACCCGAGGATGAACGAGTAGGGCTTCCCGCCGCATGGCAGGTGCAACATGCGAAACAGAACCCGCATTTCGATGCCAGGGCGTTCGAGCCTACTGATCCTCGTCGCGGGGTTGGCCTGGTCAACCTACGGCCTGATCGATACCCTCTTCGCCGACACCGAACCGCGCTACGTCAATTCCATCGGCGTGCCGCTCCCCGGGGACGCCCTTCCTCCCGAACAACAGGTCATTCGCGTTTTCTCCGAGTCGCGGCCCTATAACGAGTGGTTCCGGACGGTTTACAAGGGCGCCGCGGGGAAGTACATCATCGCCGAACCCCTGACGCGCACCAACCGTAATTTCGAGTTGCGGGGCGGCGCGGCGGAACGATGGCAGGTGTCGGACGATGGGCTGGATTGGACCTTCCACCTGCGGCCGGGGCTGCAGTGGAGCGACGGCCGGCCGTTGACGGCGCACGACTACGTCTTCTCCCTGCGCCGCGGCGCCGATCCGGAAAACGCCTACGATTTCGGGTGGTACTACCAGCCGATCCGGAACTGGCAGGCCGTCGTCGCCCGCACGGTGCCGGTGGACTCCCTGGGGGTGTGGGCCTCCGACGATCTGACCCTCCACATCGCGACCGAAGAGACCACTCCCCACCTGCCCCTGCTGTTGACCTACTCGTGGGTATCGCCCGAACACACGGTGCGCAAGTATGGCGACACGTGGTCCACCCGGCCGGAGACCTGCGTGTCTTCCGGTCCCTTTGTCATGGTGGAATGGATAAAAGGCGAGCGGATGGTCTATGAAGCCAATCCCATGTACCGAGGGGTCGACAAGCCCTACCTGGAGAGGTTGATCTACAAGATGTTCAACCTGACCACGCCGCCTCCGAGGATACCGGCATACGAGGCCGGAGAGATCGATTTCACCGAGGTGGAGAACCAGGCGGAACTCGCCCGCCTCCTTTCCGACGACGCATTGAGCGACCAGGTCCATACCTGGCCCAATTTCTGGACCCACTACCTGTTTTTCGACGTGACGAAACCGCCGTTCAACGACCGGCGGGTTCGGCTCGCGCTGAGTCTCGCCATCGACCGGGACGCCATATGCCGTTCCGCGCTGAAGGGGTTCGCCATACCCGGCTACGCCATGCTGCCGCCCGGATTCCCGGCCTTCTCCGACAATGCTTACGCGGAAAGCCAGGGTTATGACCCGGAACACGCCCGGCAGTTGCTTGCGGATGCGGGGTATCCCGATGGTCGCGGCATTCCCAAACTGGACATGTGGCTGCGGAACGAGATCGTCATGCACCGTGACGCGGCGGAGGGGATCCAGGCGATGCTGCAGCGGAACCTGAACATAGAGATCGAAGTACGCAACGTGGAGAACAAGGTCTTCATGGACGGCCTGAACAACCACACCCTGGCCTTCGGAATGGTTCCCTACGAATTCGATTTCGTGGATCCCAGCAATCTCCTGGGACTTTGGCGGTCGAATGGGCGGCACAACTGGAACAACGCCGCTTTCGACGAACTGATGACCGAGGCCGAGGCCGAGGTCAGGGATCCGAGCCGTCGGATTTCACTGTACAAGGAAGCCGAAAGACTGCTGGTGGAAGACGTGGCCGGCGTGTTCCTGTGGCACCGGCAGCGCGCGCAGGTGTGGAAGCCCTACCTGAAAGGATCGGCGCTTGAGCCGAACGCATCGGGTTACCGGTCGTGGCGGGGCGACCAGGTGATGAGTTCCTCCATCACCTTCTATCTGGCGGAAGACCAGCCGGGACTTGCCCTGCCTGCCCGGAGACAGTGAGGCGGGGACCGGAGCGCGGAAGCCGCGGCGAACCACGGCAGGCCGGAGCGCGGAAGGAGTCCGACATGATACTCAACCAGTACTACCTGGGCTGCCTTGCCCATGCGTCCTATTTCCTCGGGGACGAATCATCCGGCGTCGCGGCCGTCGTGGATCCGCAGCGCGACATCGGCCAGTACATCGAAGAGGCCGAAGCCCGGAACATGACCATCGACCATGTCTTCCTGACGCACTTCCACGCGGATTTCGCCGCGGGCCACCTGGAACTGAGAGACCGCACCGGCGCCATGATCCATCTCGGCGCGCGCGCCGAGGCGGACTACCCCTTCGAGCCGATGCGGGACGGCGGCGGCATGGACCTGGGCGCGATTCGGCTCGCGTTTCTCGAGACGCCCGGGCATTCTCCCGAGTCCGTCTGTATCCTGGTCTTCGATCCCGGGGAGGCGGCCTCGCCCTGCGCCGTGCTGACCGGGGACACCCTGTTCATCGGCGACGTGGGCCGTCCGGACCTTCGGGCCGCGCTCGGCTGGAAGGCCGAGGACCTCGCCGACCTGCTCTACGACTCCCTCCACGGGAAGCTGATTCCGGCCACCGTCGACGAGACGCTCGTCTATCCCGCGCACGGCGCCGGCTCGTTGTGCGGCAAGAACCTGAGTACGGATACGGTGTCCACCATGGGCGATCAGAAGAAGTACAATTACGCCCTGCAGCCCATGGACCGGGAGACCTTTACCCGCCTCATCACGACGGACCAGCCCGAGGCGCCTTCGTACTTCACCTACGACGCCGCGTTCAACGCGCAGGAACACGAAACGCTGGACCATCTGCTGAAGCGCAACCTGAACCCCCTTTCGTTGGAGGAGGTGTTGCGCAAGGCGGACGACGGCGCCCAGCTGCTCGACACGCGGGACGCCGCGGACTATGAGGGCGCGCACCTGAAGGGGAGCGTCAACATCGGCCTCGGGGGCCAGTACGCCAGCTGGGCGGGCACCCTGTTGCGACGGGACCGGCCGATCGTGCTGGTCACGGGATCGGGCGCCGAGGAGGAATCCGCCCTGCGGCTGGGCCGCATCGGCTTCGACCATATCGCGGGATACCTGGAGGGCGGCATGCATGCGCTGGATGAACGGCCCGACCTGTTGAGCCGGACCGACCGCATCACCGCGGCGGCGCTCCGGGACCGGCTGGACACGGAACACCCGCCCCTGGTGCTCGACATCCGATCCGGCCAGGAACGCGACGCCAGGTCCATCCGGGGCAGTCTCCACGTTCCCCTGAACCACCTGGAGGAACGACTGGGCGAGATCCCCACCGGCACCACGGTGGTCGTCCAGTGCGCCGGCGGTTATCGTTCCGCCATGGCGGCCAGCATCCTGAAGCGGAACGGCATCGCGGACGTGATGGACCTGGTCGGGGGCCTGGCGGCCTGGGAGGCCGTCCAGCGTGAGACCGCGGATTGACCCTATTTATACATGGGCACGTTGAATTCCATGAGATCCCGCGCGACGCGGGTGGCGGGGAAGACCTTGCGCGCCTCGGCGGCCAGCGGACCGTCCTGCATGTAGCGGGAACTGATATGGGTCAGCACGAGGCTTCCGACCTTCGCGCGCCGGGCGATGCGGGCGGCCTGCACGACTGTCGAGTGGTGCTTCTGCCGGGCCTGCGCCCGCAGGTCGTCGCTGAACATGCCGTCGTGGATCAGCACGTCCGCCTCGTGGGCGAGCGACACCACCTGGTCGCACGGCCGGGTATCCGTGGCGTACACGATCTTCCGGCCCCGCCGGGCGGGACCCAGGACCTGGCCGGGCTCGATCACCCGTCCATCCCGCAGCGTCACGGCTTCACCCGCCTGCAGCCGCCCGTAGAGCGGTCCCGGCGGTATGCCCAGCTGCCGCGCTTCCTCGACCTGAAACTGCCCCGGCCGCTCCCTTTCCTGGAAGGCGAACGCCAGTGTAAAGCAGCTGTGGTCCACGGGTACGGCCTCGACGAAGAGCGTGTCGTCCTCGGAGACCAGGCCGCCCCTGGTCTCCGTGACGATCACGGGGAAGGGGCACTGGTGGCCCAGAAAGCGCCGGTTGCCTTCCACGAATTCTGAAATGCCCGGAGGCCCGTGGATGTTCAGGGCCCGTTCCCGCGGTATCTGCCCCATGGTCATCAGCAGGCCGGGCAGTCCCATCACGTGGTCGCCGTGCAGATGGGAGATATAGATCCGCTCGATCTTGCTCAGGGGCAACTTCGCCCGGACCATTTGCGTCTGGGTGCCCTCCCCGCAGTCGAAGAGGAACACGCGTCCGTCGCACTGGACGGCCACGGCCGGCAGGTTTCGCGTCAGGGTCGGAATGGCGCCTCCGGAACCCAGGATAACGATGTCAATGGTCATGATGGAAGATGGATGGCCTTGTTTTCGGTGGGCGCCTACGCCTGCCGCGCCTTGCAGATCGCGTCGGTCATACGGACCACGCGGCTCATTTCCCTGACGTCGTGGACCCTGACGATGCTGGCGCCGTTGGCGACGCTAAGCGCGACCGCGGCCGCCGTGCCCTCCATCCGGTCGTCTTTCTCCGCGTCAAGCACACGGCCGATGAAGGACTTCCGCGACGGACCGATCAGAATGGGACGATTCAGTTGCCGGAATGACGCCAGGGACCGGATCAGGAGCAGGTTGTCGCTGAGCCGTTTGCCGAAGCCGATGCCGGGATCGACAATGATCCGCGATCTTCGGATGCCGTGCGCCACGGCATGGGCCATGCGCGCGTCCAGCCACTCGACGATTTCGCCCACGGTATCCCGATAGCCGGGATTCCGCTGCATGTTCTCCGGGGTTCCCGCCATATGCATGATCACCACGGGGACTCCTTCAGCGGCGACCGTCCCTGTCATACCCGGATCGGCGGTCAAGCCGCTGACGTCGTTCACCATCCGGGCCCCGGCGCCTATGGCCCTGCGGGCGACTTCCGCCTTTCGCGTATCGATGGACACCGGTTGTTCGATCCGGTCCCTCAGTTTTTCAATGACGGGAATGACCCGCCGAAGTTCTTCCTCCAGTTCGACCGGTTCCGCGCCCGGCCGGGTGGATTCTCCGCCCACGTCGATGACGTCCGCGCCTTCTTCGGCCAATCGCTGGCCGTGCCGTACGGCCGTCAAAGGGTCCCAGTACCGGCCGCCGTCATAGAAGGAGTCCGGCGTGACGTTGAGGACGCCCATGATCCGCGTGCGTTGCGAACAGTCCCAGTGGAACCCGTCACCCTCGATGACCCGTTCATCATCCACGATCAGACTCCGGGTGCGGCCAGGGGAGGCTCCTTGAATGGCGTGGGGGCCGGCGCTTTTTCATCGTCTGTACGAGCCTCCTCCGCCTGCCCGGCTTCATTCTTCGCGTCCTGCTCCGATGGGGCTTCACGCTTGACGGCCGGTTCCAGCGTTTTCCCTGCGAGCAGCTGTTCGATCTGGCCCCTGTCCAGCGTTTCATGCTCGAGGAGGGCCTCGGCCATCCTGTGCAGGGCGTCTTCCCGTTTCGAAATGATGGATTCCGCACGCTGCCGGCAGGCATCCAGGATGCTTCTCATGTCCTCGTCGACCTTCACGGCCGTCTTGTTGCTGTAATCCCGCTTCCGGGTGAGTTCCCGGCCCAGGAAAACTTCCCCGTCCTGATTGCCGAGGGCCAGGGGACCGAGTTCGCCCATCCCCCAGCCGCAGACCATGTGGCGCGCCAGTTCCGTGGCGCGCTTGATGTCGTCGCCGGCCCCGTTGAACGTGTCACCGACCCCCATGCGTTCCGCCACCTGTCCGGCCAGCAGGCACGCGATCTGGCCCCGGCACCAGGCTTCCGAATACAGGTACTGGTCTTCCTCCGGAATGGAGTAGGTGATCCCGAGGGCCTGTCCGCGGGGAATGATGGTGACGCTGTGCGGAGAATCGATCTCGGGGATCAGGGCGGCGGTCAGGGCGTGACCGCTTTCGTGGTAGGCGACGGTCCTGCGCTCTTCTTCCGAGATGACCAGCTGGTGTTCCGAGCCCATGACGATGCGGTCCCTGGCGCGTTCGAGGTGCGACATGGCGATCCGCTTGTGATCTTCCCGCGCGGCGAGGAGGGCCGCCTCGTTCATGATGTTCTCCAGGTCCGCGCCCGACATGCCCGGCGTGAGCCTGGCCATGGTCTTCAGGTTCACGCACTCCGCCATCGGCTTGCCCTTCGCCTTGATTTCCAGGATCTGCTCGCGCCCCCTGACGTCAGGCCGGTCCACGGTGACGTGCCGGTCGAACCGTCCGGGCCGGAGCAGCGCAGGGTCCAGCACGTCGGGGCGGTTCGTGGCGGCGATGAGGACGACCCCGCTGTTCGGCTCGAAACCGTCCATTTCCACGAGCAACTGGTTCAGCGTCTGTTCCCGTTCATCGTGCCCGCCGCCCAGGCCCGCGCCCCGGTGGCGGCCCACGGCGTCCAACTCGTCGATGAAAATGATGCACGGCGCGTTCTCCTTGCCCTGTTTGAACAGGTCCCGCACCCTGGACGCGCCGACCCCCACGAACATCTCCATGAAATCCGCGCCGCTCATGGTAAAGAAGGGTACGCCCGCTTCACCGGAAACCGCGCGGGCCAGGAGGGTCTTTCCCGTGCCGGGCGGACCCAGCAGGAGCACGCCTTTCGGAATGCGCGCGCCGAACCGGCTGAATTTTTCCGGATGCTTGAGAAACGCCACGACCTCCTGCAGGTCGCGCTTCGCTTCTTCGACGCCGGCCACTTCGCTGAACTTCACGCCTTCGCGCTCTCCCGTAAGCCTGGCCTGGCTCTTCCCCATGGAAAAGAGCCCCTTCTGGCCGCCCTGCATCTGGCGGAAGATGAGGATTCCCAGGCCGATGATGAGGAGCAGCGGCAGCCAGGTGACCAGGTGCGCATACCAGGGGCTCGATTTCGGCCGCGCGGTGATGGTTACGTCTTTCCGCACCAGTTCGTCGATCAGTTCCGTATCTTCGAAAGGTATCTCGACCTTGAATCGGGTCTCCATGGATTCCCGGCCGCCGGGCACGGGTGTACTGACCCCGTTTCTGAATTCACCGACGATGGTCTTTTCGAGTATCGTAACGCTGAGGATGTTCCCGTTGGCCAGGTGGTCCCGGAAAGTGGAGTATCCGATTTCCATCCCGTCGGACCGGTTCCGGCTGAAGAACTGTACCAGCACCACCGACAGCAGGGCCAGGAGTACCCACATGACGATGGTGCGGGTACGGCGAGGCGCTTGCTGCCGGTTGCCGCGACCCCGGCCGGGCGCCTGCTGCCGGCTTCCGCGGTCCTGGCGCGGTGCTTGCTGCCGGTTTCCGCGGTCCTGGCGCGGTGGGGCGGGGCGTCGTCCCCGCGGCCCTGCATTGTGCTGCCTGGAATTCGTCATTTGAACTTGCCCGCCCCGAGTGCTTGTGCGCTGCGCCAATAAATAAGCGTGAGGATATGCGAGGCCGTATTCACGCCCGCATGCCCCCACGCTCAGGCATCCTGTTCATCGACCACGGCGACGTACGGCAGGTCCCGATACCGCTCGCCCCAGTCGAGGCCGTACCCTACGACGAAATCGCCCGGTATGTCGAAACCCCGGTAATCGATCGTCACGGGCGCACGGTGCGCCCCCGGTTTGACCAGCAGGGCGCATACCTTCAGGGACAACGGTTCCTGCTTCGTCAACACTTCCGTAAGATAGCCCAGTGTCAGCCCCGTGTCAACGATGTCCTCCACGATCACGGCGTGCCGTCCGCGGATGTTCACATCGAAGAAATCGGCCTTCACGACACCGTAGGAAACCTGCCCCGTCCCATAGGTTGAAGCGCGTACGAAGTCGATGGTGTGAGGTATCGTGATTTCCCGCATAAGGTCGGCGAGGAAGACCACGCACCCCTTGAGGCATCCGATGAGTATCGGGTTCTTCTCCCGGTAGTCCGTGGAAAGCCGCGCACCGAGGCTTTTTACCTTCTCCGCGATCTGTACTTCGGTGAGCAGGATTCTCATCGCTTCGGATCTTTCACCATAAGCTCGGCGACCATCACGCGCCGGGTCTTCCCGGTGACCAGGCTCTCGTTGCTCTGCCTATAGCCCGCCACCCAAAGGATCTGCGTTCCGTCCGTTACGACCGGTACGCGGTCGCGCAACAGCCGGGGCACGTCCCATTCGTTGAACAGCTTCTTCAGGGACTTGTGTCCCGCCAGGCCGAAGGGCGTCATGCGGTCACCTCGTTCGCGGGAACGCACGGTCCACGGCCGGCGCACTTCCGCCGCATCGAAAACGGCCCGATGCGCCGTCGCGCCGGGCGCGGTTTCCGCGGAACCTTCAGCGACGTGGATCGACAGGTTCGTGCCCGGTACCTCCACACTCCCGGGAACCTCCAGATTCAGTCGGAAAGGCGTTAACAAACCTCGACATAAAACCAGTTCGGACTTGCGGCGTTCCAGGCGGATTCCACAGGGCAATTCCTGGATCCGGCCGACCGGACCCCGGCCGATCCATGCACGGGCATCCTCCACCTGGTCGAAGCGCAGTCGCTCCTCGTTGCCGCCCAGGGTCCGGACCAGGGTCCGGACCAGGACGCGCTGCAGAGCGGGCGCCGCGTTCCCCCAGGCATCGAGGTCCACCCGAAGGATCTTGCCGTCCTCGAGCCGGGCATGATCGGCGAGGAACGCCGCGGCCTTTGCGTCCAGGTACTCCGCCTCGCCGCGCGTCACGTCGGCGAGCCGCGCCAGACCCTGCACGATATGGGGATTGTACTCCCTTTGCAGCAAGGGTACCAGGTGGCGCCGGATCCTGTTGCGGAGCACGTCCTGGTCCTCATTGGTGCGGTCGGTCCGGTAGGACAATCCGTGCTTTCGTGCATATGCGGCGATCTCGTCGGCGGTGACGTCCAGCAGCGGCCGGATGATCCATCCGTCCCTGACCGGGCGGATGGCCGACAGGCCCGAACTGCCGCTGCCGCGCAAGAGCCGCATCAACACCGTCTCGGCCTGATCGTTCGCCGTATGGCCGGTTGCCACGGCATCCGCATCCTGGTCCCGCAGCACCCTTCTCAGGAATCCGTACCGCACCTCGCGGGCGCCTTGCTCGATGGAACAACAGTTTTTCCGGCAGTAGGCTGCGACGTTCGCCCGCTCCGCGACGCAGGGAAGGCCCAGTAACGCCGCGTAGTCCATGACGAAGGCGGCATCTTCCTTACCTTCCTCGCCGCGCAGGCCGTGGTCGAGATGCGCCGCAACCAGTTCCATGTCCAGCCTGCCGCATAAGCCGTGCAGGGCGTGCAGGAGGACCACCGAGTCCGCACCACCGGAAACCGCGGCGATCACCCGGTCGCCCGCCCTGATCATCCCGTGGCGCCGGATCGTATGCTCGACTTTATGTTCCAAGGCTTGCGGCATGGGAGATCCCGGCATGAGGATCAGCGGGGGGGAGACATAATGAAAATGGCCTTCCGAGTGCAGAAAGGCCATGGAACATAGCGGCGCAGGGATTCGAACCCCGGACACTCGGATTATGATTCCGATGCTCTGACCAACTGAGCTACGCCGCCTTGAATCGAACATCCAAATATAGAATCCGACGGGTATGTTGTCAAGGCAATAACCTGTTCGTACAGCCGGTTCAAATGTGATTGTTATTGACCTTCGAAAAGGGATACATTACACATGTTTATGCCTGATTTCACAAGCATTTCCGTCGAGGTGAGGATTGGCTGAAACCGATTCGAATACCGCCGCTGGTCCGGTAGCCGATACCGAAGACGAAGGTCTCGTTCGGGGGCTCGGTCCCCTCGAAGCCACCACCATCATCGTGGGCGGCGTCATCGGTTCCGGCATCTTCCAGGCGCCGAGCGCCATCGCCTCCAACGTAGGCTCGCCGGGCATGAGCCTGCTCGTCTGGCTGGTCTGCGGTCTCCTCGCACTGTGCGGCGGGCTCTGCATCGCCGAACTCGGCGCCATGCTGCCCCGGACCGGCGGTCAGTACGTCTACGTCCGCGAAGCCTACCGCAGGCGCTGGGTTACCTTCATCTACGGCTGGTCCGCCTTCTGGCTCGTGTGGCCGGTTTCCATCGCCGCCGTCGCCAATGTCTTCGCCAATTACCTGGCCAGCGTGGTCAACATCATCACCGCCGACGCGGGCGGCCAGGGCATCGTCCTGAGCGACGGAGCCCAGGCGTTGATCGCCTCGGCATGCGTGTTGATCCTGATGATGATCAACGTGGTCGGTGTCCGATGGAGCGGCCAGGTCACCAACCTGTTTACCTTCATCAAGGTGGCCGCACTCGGCGGACTCATCCTGCTTGGCCTGTTCATGGCCGAGAAGGGATCGATGGCTCATTTCTCGCCGTTGTTCGGCGGTGGCGGGACGGCCGTGGGCGGATTCGCTCTGGGCGCTTTCGGCGCGGCCATGGTGACCGGCCTGTTCTCGTACGAAGGATGGACCTTTTCCAGTTACGTCGCCGGGGAGATGCGCGACCCGCGCCGTAATCTCCCGTTGTCGATCATCGTTGGCGTACTCTTCGTAATCGTGATCTACCTGGCGGCGAACTTCGTGTACATGCTGGTCCTGCCCTTTGAGCAGGTCCAGACCTCGCAGTGGATCGCGGCGGACGTGATGAAGGTCCTGCTGGGCGACGGAGGCGCTCTCTTCATCTCGATCGGCGTGATGTGTTCCACCTTCGGAGGGGTTAACGTCCACTTGCTGGTGGCTCCCCGCCTGTTTTTCGCGCAAAGCAGGGACGGTCTCTTCTTCAAGGGGCTCAGCCGCGCACACCCGAAGTTCCGCACGCCGGCGGCATCCATTCTCGCCCAGGGCATTCTTGCCGCCCTGTTCGCGCTGACGCCGCGATTCGAGGATATCATCTCTTACGGTTCCTTCACTTCGTACTTTTTCTCCATCCTCGCGATCGCCGCAGTCATCGTACTGCGCTTCAGCCGGCCCGACGCGAATCGACCTTACAGGACCTGGGGCTATCCGGTTACGCCCCTGCTCTTCCTCGCCGTCATATCCGGTTACCTGGTGTCTCTGCTGACTAACGTGGCTTTCATCTACAATACGCTCATCGGCCTGGCCATCGTCGCCGCCGGCTTTCCCTTCTACTTCTACTGGGAAAAGAAAAACAAAGGAAACTGAGGGACTTCATGCGGGATTTGCTGATCGTAGAACAGAACAACGTTATCCGCTACGATGGCGTGTCACTCTCCCATCTCCAGGAGACTCTCGACGGCTCCAGGGGCCTGTTCTGGCTGGATATCGAGCAGATCACGGACGAAGACGCGGCGTTTCTGAGCGATTTCAAGGAGTTCGGCGTCCATCCCCTGTCGGTGAAAGCCTGCCGGGAGGTCTCCACCCGTCCCTATTCGGCGGTGTTTCCGGGGCACCTGTTCATCGTCCTGCACGTGCAGGAGGGTCCGGACGCGCCGCCGGCCAAGTTGGGATTCTTCCTGGCGCCCGACTACCTGGTTACCGTTCATGCCACCCCGCTGGCCTTTTTGCAGGAAGTCAAGGACCGGATCCAGCTGGATGCCCAACTGATGCGGTCCACGGACCAGGCGATCGGCCTGATCATGCAGACCATTGCCGACTGCCAGGACCCGCTGGTTGCCGAGCTTGCCGTGGAAACGATTCCACCGGACCAGGACCTGGAAGCCCGATGGATCTACGACAGGCAGCGCCGCCTGAACGACATGATCCATCTCGTGAAACCACAGTGCGACATCGTCCACTCGCTTTACGCCGGCGAGAGACTCTCCCTGCAGTCGGATGCGGTCGTCCAGCTGCAGGACGCGTATTACCGGTTCAGGAATATGGCCGACACGCTCACGCGCACCTGGGAAATGCTGAACGACGCGGCGATGGCCGCCCAGACGAAAGCCCTCAGGAGAATCGACGCCTCCTCGCGGCGCATGAACTTCCTGGTCGCCCTGTTGCTTCCCGTGCTGGTCATAGCCGTCCTGCTCGGCATCGACGATCCCCTGATGAGCAACGTGGCCACGCCGGCGGTCGTGGGCATCGGCCTGGCGGTTTCGTTGCTGCTCGCCATCGTGTTGGTCCTCACAGCGAGAAAGCGATAACGGACTTAAGCTCCCCGAGGCATCGTTGAACCGTCGGCCAGTCATTCGTTCCCTCTTGCGGGGTCTCCTCTTTACGGGCGTCGTCGTTCACGCCACCGGCCCGGCTTCCATCTCCGCGCAGGACCGCCTGGTCATCGTCTCTCCGCACTGGGAAGGCATCCGCTATGAATTCACCAGGGGTTTCGACGCATTTTACCGCGACGAAACCGGTCGCGGGGTCGAGATCGAATGGATGGACGTGGGCGGGACTTCGGAGATCATCCGGTTCATAAAGTCCGAGTTCACCGGCAAGCCGGAAGGCATCGGGATCGACCTGATGTTCGGGGGAGGCAGCGATCCGTTCGTGGAACTGGCGCGCCTCGGCCTGCTGGCGCCTTTCAGGCTTCCCGATGACCAGTTGGAGGGGCTGCCTGCCGAAGCGGGCGGCTATCCGATTTACGACGCGGAATACCGGTGGTACGGTGCGACGATGGCCGGGTTCGGCATCATGTACAACAAGCGGGTGGCGCAGCTCGTGGCACTGCCCGTGCCGGAGACCTGGGAAGACCTGGCCGATCCCGGGCTCTATTCGTGGGTCGGCGCGGCCGATCCCAGGAAGAGCGGCAGTGCGCACGTACCTTTCGAGATCATGCTGCAGGTCTACGGCTGGGAACGGGGCTGGCAGGTCATTACCGCCCTGGGCGCCAACGCCCGGGGATTCGCGAATTCGGGAAGCCAGGTGCCCAAGGACGTGACGTCCGGCGAAGTGGCCTACGGAATGGCCATAGATTTCTACGCCTGGGCACAGATCAACGCCGTGGGTCCCGAGATGATCGGATATACCATGCCGGACAATCTGACGATCCTGAACCCGGACGGCATATCCATACTGAAAGGCGCGACCAATATGGCCGTGGCGCAGTCCTTCCTTCGCTATGTCCTGTCCGAGGCCGGCCAGCGCCTGTGGATGCAGAAACCCGGGACGCCGGGCGGGCCGGAGCAGTTCCAGCTGAACCGGTTCACGGTGCTGCCCCGCCTCTACCAGCGCATCGATCCGGCGCACACCTCGGTCACTTTCAACCCCTTTGCGTGGAAATCGTCCTTCGTGTACGATGCCGTGAAAGGCGCCGCGCGCCGTCATATCGTCGACGATATGATCGGCGTCTTCGTTATCGACGCCCACGCGGCTCTGCAACGAACGTGGCGGCGCGCCATCGAAAGGGGAGACGTGGAGCGTCTCCTGCCGTCGCTGGGAGCCGTACCGATCACGGAGGAGGAATCGCTGGCCCTGGGCGACCGCTGGAGGGACCAGGCCTTCCGGAACCGGACCCTGCTATCGTGGAGCCGGCTGGCGGCTGAGAAGTACGGATCGGGCGCGTCCGGTTGGGCCGGCGCAAGGTACCTGCTTTTATTCGGCAGCGGCCTGGTGCTGGCGGGGATGGTGCTTTACCTCTGGAGGTTGAAGCGGAGAAGCGGTTGAGGTTCCCGGCCGGCCTTCGAACGGCGCGTTACGGCGCGACACAGACGGCTCGTCAGGGCGTGTCGCAGCCGGCTCGTCATCGCGCGTCGCAGCCGGTCCGGTACGACGCGAACGGATGCGTGTTATTTCATACCCTGAATGTATTTGCATATCTGGGGAGACCGATGCATGGTCAGCCTGACCCTGAAGGGAATAACCCGGAAATTCGGTGACGTGACGGCGGTTGACGACGTATCGGTGGAGATCGCCGGAGGTGAACTGTTCTTCCTCCTGGGTCCTTCCGGCTGCGGAAAGACGACGCTTCTCCGATTGATCGCCGGGTTTTACGCGCCTGACGCGGGAAGCATCCTGTTCGATGATCAAGACGTGACGAGGACGCCGCCACACCGGCGGAACACGGGCATGGTGTTCCAGAACTACGCGCTATGGCCGCACATGTCCGTCTGGGAGAACGTGGCCTATGGACTGGTCCTGCGCAAGATCCCGTCATCGGAACAGAATGACCGCGTCTCGGAAGCCCTGGAGATGGTGCGGATGGATCGCTACGGGGAGCGGTCGCCGAACCAGTTGTCCGGCGGCCAGCAGCAGCGCGTGGCCCTGGCCCGCGCCCTCGTTATCCGGCCCGACGTGGTGCTGCTCGACGAGCCGCTGTCCAACCTGGACGCCCGGCTCCGCCTGGAAATGCGCGATGAGATCCGGCGGATCCACGACGAGACCGGCACGACGATGATCTACGTGACCCACGACCAGAAGGAAGCCCTTTCCATGGCGGACCGCGTGGCCGTGATGGACATGGGGGCCGTGGTCCAGACCGGGGAGCCGCGTTCGATCTATGATCGGCCCGCGAACGCGTTCGTGGCGGATTTCATCGGGGAAACGAATTTCGTGGCCGGCCGGTTGACGCGTTCGGAGCTTCCCCTGGCCGTCGAGACCGCGGTCGGTGTCCTCCATTCGACGGTCGAACCCGTCGAGGACCTGTCGCCGGGAGACGAAGTGGTCTGCTCCGTCCGACCCGAGGCCATACGCGTATCGGATCCGGACGCCGCCGCCGAGGACGAGAACGTGGACGAGAACGTGGACCAGAACGTGATGGACGGCGTCGTCCGGCAGACCGTCTACCTTGGCGACCACGAGCAGTATGCGGTCCGGCTGGACGACGGCACGGCGATGAAGCTGGTGGACCACCGTCCCGGGCGGCGGCTGGCCGGCCCCGGCGCGCCGGTCCGGTTGAAATGCGACGCGTCACAGGTCGTCGTGCTCGGTAAACCGGGATAGCGGTACCGCGGAGCCTGCCCTCATGCCCAGTACCCGATTCGATCTCTCGGACCTGACCCCCGGCGTCCTCGCCGTCCTGGGCGTGCTCGTCCTCTTCTTCGGCCTCTTCCTGTTCTACCCGATCCTGCACGTCCTGTTGAACGCCTTCTACACGGACGAACAGTTTTCCGTGGAGTTCTTCGGGCTGATGTTGCAGAGCCCCGTGCAGCAGCGGGCGTTGATCAACAGTTTCGAACTGGGCATCGTCACGACCGCCCTCACGACGATCATCGCCCTGCCCATGGCCGTCGCCCTCGTGCGGTACGATTTCATCGGGAAGGGCCTGCTGGGCGGACTCGCCCTCGTGCCCATGATCATGCCCCCTTTCGTGGGCGCCATCGGGATGAAGCAGATGTTCGCCCGGTTCGGTTCGATCAACCTGTTCCTCCTGGAAACGGGCCTCATCGACGCGCCTATCGACTGGTTCGGAGGCGGCGGATTCTGGGGCGTCGTGATCCTCGAGGCGCTGCACCTGTACCCCATCATGTACCTGAACATCGCCGCCGCGCTGGCCAACGTGGATCCCAGCCTGGAGGAGTCGGCCCGCAACGTAGGCGCGGGCGGCTTCCGCCTGTTCCGCACCGTTACGTTCCCCCTCATGCTGCCCGGATACTTCGCCGGCGCGATCATCGTGTTCATCTGGGCCTTTACGGATCTCGGCACGCCCCTGATCTTCGAATTCCGCGAGGTGGTGGCGGTCCAGATCTTCAACATGTCCACCGATGTCCATGCGAATCCCCTGGGCTACGCCTTGGTCGTCTTCGTCGTCCTGGTCACGCTCGCCCTGTTCTACCTCTCCAAGAAGTTCTTCGGCGGCCGCCACTACGAGATGGTCGCCCGCGGCCACGTGGCGTCGGCCTCGAAACGCGCGACTTCGCTCGAGACCGTCCTGATCTGGGGCATGCTCCTGTCCATTACGGGCATCGCGCTGATCCCCCACCTCAGTGTAGTCCTCACCTCCGTGACCGAACGCTGGTTCATGACCGTGCTCCCCTCCGACTACACCACCGCCTATTACGGGCAGATCTTCGCCCACGATCTGACCCTGCTCTCCATCCGAAACAGCCTGTGGCTGAGCGTGATGAGCACCGTCATCGATATCGTCCTCGGCGTCGCCATCGCCTACCTGCTGACCCGACGGCGCTTCCCGTTCCGGGACGCGCTGGACGCCGTGGCCATGTTGCCCCTGGCGCTGCCGGGCCTGGTACTCGCCTTCGGCTACATCTCCGGTTTTTCGGGAACCTTCCTGGACGTCCGCGTCTCCCCCGTGCCCCTGCTCATCATCGCCTATGCCGTGCGCCGCCTACCCTACATGGTCCGGGCGGCCTACGCCGGATTCCAGCAGATGAGTGTCACCCTGGAAGAGGCTTCCATGAACATGGGCGCCGGCCCTTTGAGAACGCTCTGGAAAATCACTATGCCCCTCGTGCTCGCCAACGTGGCGGCAGGCGCCATACTCTCCTTCTCCTTCGCCATGCTCGAAGTGAGCGACAGCCTGATCCTGGCCATCAAGGAACAGTACTATCCCATTACCAAGGCCATCTACAGCCTGATGGGGCGCATTACTGACGGACCCTACATGGCGAGCGCCATGGGCATGCTGGGCATGATCCTTCTGGCATGCAGTTTGCTATTTACTGGTAAAGTATTAGGCAGAAGAATGGGCCAACTGTTCAAGGTATAGAACCAACCAAACCGAAATTGCGTTTAACGGTATGTGTGGGAGAGGCCGGAACCTCGGCCGCGGAATGGATGGGAAGGCATGCGGCCGCGTGAATGGATACGGTCTCGCCGTGAATGGATACAGTCTCGCAGGGATCGTCGGATCCAGGTTACGGAAGTGAGGCGCATGCCATGTCCACCTTCAGAATGGATAACCTCCCGAGGCGTCAGTCCAGGTTTTCCAGAATACGTCAGAGTCTCAAGCGAACGATGGTGTCCGGGCTGATCGCGCTCATTCCGCTCATCATCACCATCGCCGTGCTGAGCTGGTTGCTGACCTGGCTGGACTCCTTCGCCGAACCGGTCATTCGCGGGTTGCTGGGACTGGACACCCGCATTCCCGGACTGGGTATCCTGCTCATGCTGGTCGTGATCTACCTGGCCGGTTTTGTGGCTTCGAACGTATTGGGGAGGAAGCTGATCACCTGGTTCGAAGACCTCATGATGCGGCTTCCCGTCGCGCGAAGGGTGTACCACCCGGTAAGGAAGATCCTGGACACCTTCACGATGACGGGAGAGACCAGGACCTGGAAGACCGTCGTGGTCGAATACCCTCGCCGCGGCGCGTGGATGATCGCCTTCATCGCGGGCGACATTCCGAGTAAGGAACCAGGTGAAGATCTGGTGAGCGTTTTCGTGCCCAATACGCCCAATCCCGCCGCGGGTCGCGTGGTCATCGTGCCGCGCCGGGACGTGGTACCCGTGGACCTGTCGGTCGAGGAAGCACTGGAATTCGTCGTTTCGGGCGGAACGGCCTTCAGCAACGTACTGACCCTGCCCTCGCTGCCGTCTCGCGATCAAACAGTGTCCCGCCAGGACCATCCGGAATCCGCATCACGGGATGGACATCCGGTCTCCCCATCCCGCGGCAACCGGCTGGCGCCCGCATCCATGCGTGGCCGGCGCGTACCCCTGACCCGGTCCGACGACCCGGTGTAGAGATGGCCGGAACCTGTGCCTCCGGGGTTTTTGCAAAAGTCTTGTGTTTTCTTATCTTTATAGTGATTATATATCTTCTACTATCCTTATGGTTTGATATAGTCCGCCCCCGAGGATTCCTCGCCGATGTTTGATCTGGTCAACCTTCTGGACATTTTCATCATAGCGGCCCTGATCTACAGCCTCTACATGTGGCTGAAGGGGACCCGTGCGTACCATATCCTGATCGGCCTCGGCATTCTCGGCGTCCTCTACAGCATCGCGAACTGGAGCGGGCTGCTCCTGACCAGCCAGATCCTGCAATACCTGCTCGGCGTGACCCTCCTGTTGATTATCGTGGTTTTCCAGCCCGAAATCCGGCAGTTGCTGGAACGGGTCAGTCCCCTGGTCATTTTCAGGCTCCAGTCCAGTCCCATCTCCCGGCGCATTCTGAAGGAGATCACCGAGGCCTGTTTCGAACTGTCGGAGAAGCGCATCGGCGGCCTGCTGGTCTTCCCCCGGGCGACCGGGATCTCCGGTGTCGTGCAACACGGCGTAAAGCTCGACAGTCTCGTGAGCCAGGAACTGGTCGTCAGCATATTTCATCCGTCATCACCGATTCACGACGGCGCGATTATCGTTGAGAAGGACCGCGTGGTCGAAGCCGCCACCTATCTGCCCCTCTCGACCCGTGAGCACCTGCCGCCCCGGTACGGCACGCGCCACCGGGCGGCCCTGGGCGTATCGGAACTCGGCGATACGTTCTGCGTCGTGGTGTCCGAAGAGAGCGGCGAGGTATCCGTGGCGTCCGGCGGGGACATCTCGGCCATGGCGGACCGGGAGAAGCTCTGGCAGACGCTCGAAAAGTCACTGCTGCCCATCGAGATCCCCCGAAGCAGGCCGTCGATGCGGGAAGCGATGAAGAAGATCGTCGCCCTTCGGCAGGGATACCGGTTCAATCGCTCCAACCTTACCGCCAAACTGGCGTCCATCGGTGTAGCGTGCCTGCTCTGGTTCTTTCTGATCGGGCAGCAACTGTCCGAGATCGCCATAACCGCCGCGCTCGAATTCCAGAACATCCCGGCCAATATCGAGTTGATAGACGTTTCGACCAGCGAGGTAAACGTCCGCGTGCGGGGACCCCAGGGGAGTATATCGACGCAGACGGCGGACCAGGTCCGCGTTATGGTAGACCTGGACGATATGGAACCCGGGACGCACACCATGCCGCTCACGGACGCGAACGTGGAGTTGCCCTACGGCGTGGTAGCCACTTCGATCGATCCGAGAAGCCTGACCATAAAGTCCGACCGTATCGTAAACCGACGGATCATGATCGACTATGACCTGGCCGGACAGTTGCCTGAAGGGCTGGAGCTGGCGCGAGACGTCATGGTGGAGCCGCCCTCGGTGCCGATCACGGGCCGAGAAATGGAGCTCGACCAGATCGAACGGATTGTAACGTCGCCTGTGATCGACCTGTCCCAGCTCACCGCAAGCCAGATTTTCGACTGCACCTTGAAAGTCCTTCCGCAAAACCTGACGTTTTCCTCGTTCAGCATCGAAGGGCGCGAGGTCAGGGTCCATATCGACCTGCGGCCTGTCGGCGACGGCCAGTCGGTATCAGAAGAAACGGCCGGACTGGACCGGGTAGCGGCTTCCCCGCAGACCAGCCTGAGTAACCGGCTGAATTCACCTTGACTTAGCGTTACATCCCGTCCTATTTTCCCATGCTATGAATAGCCTTAACCCGATCTGGCCGAGGGTGGTGTGGGCGAGTTGCGCCTTGCTGCTTTCGATCGCTTCCGTATCCGCGGACACAAGACCGTCCGATGGACATGCTCCGGTAGACGGTCCGATCAATGCGCCGGTCCCTGTCGCGGACGGATCAGCCGGGCCGTCCGGTGCGTCCGCCGAAATGGCCGGACCGGCCGGGCCACCCGCACCGCCCACCGAAGTGGACGGACCGCCTGCGGCGCCCATCAGGTCGAGCAGGTGGAACACGGGCGTCCGTGTGCGCGCCCGGGCCGCCCTCGTGGTCGACATGCAGTCGGGCGAGGTGGTCTACCAGAAGAACGCGACGTCGCCGTTCCCGGTAGCGAGCATCACGAAGCTGATGACGGCCGTGACCTACATGGGTTTGAATCCGGACCTGGAAAAGCAGATCAGCATCACCCGGCAGGACGTCTACCGGTCGAACTGGACGAAGCTGAGATTCAGGGAACGGGTCTCGGCCCGGGATCTGCTATACGCCACCCTGGTCGCTTCGGACAACGCGGCCGCCCGGGCGCTGGCCCGGGCGACGGGCCTGACGATCGAGGCGTTCGTGGAGCAGATGAACGAAACGGCGGCTTCACTCGGACTGGCGAACTCGCGATTTACCGAACCCACCGGATTGGATTCGGGGAATACGTCCACCGCGGTGGACTGCATAGCCCTTCTGTGGAATGCGCTGCAGGACGACCTGCTGGCGGAGATCCTCCTGGCGAAGGAGTACCGTTTCGGCACGAACCGGCGCACACATACCATCCGGACCACCAACCGGCTGGTCCGCGAACCGGTATCCGAAAGCCGGTGGGCGTGCGTAGGCAGCAAGACCGGATACATCCGTAGAGCCGGGTATTGTCTCGTGCTCAGGGCCGTCGGAAACGATGGCGACGACCTATATGCCGTCATACTCGGAGGTCCGACGAGCAGGACCCGGTTCACGGACATGCGGCGCCTGCTGGACTGGAGCGTGAATACCGGCCGCGACGCCGGACCGCAAGCCGGTGTGGGCGGCTGACGCAGGCCGATGTGGGCGGCTGACGCGGACCAGGGTCGGCGGCTGGCCGAATACGGGGAGAATACGATCGGAGAACGTCCGGGTGGACGTATCTTCAGCACCGGATGAGGAGAGCGTATGTTGGCGACGATTGGTTTCAGCGTGATCGGTACGGTAATCCTGGGTCTTGTCGCGATCGGCCTGGTCTACCTGATGGCCCTCGCGGGAGGCGGGCAGCGCGTGCGCGCCTCCGCACGGCGCCCGGGCGGCAGAGCCCGGCCCGCCCGTCCCGGCGGCCGTGGATGACCCGGAGCTTCCCGCGATGATCTCCCTTCGCAGAAGCGTGCACACCCTCCTGCTGTGCGGATTCGTCCTCGGGTGGACGGGTTACGAAGGCCGGACGGCCGAGCGCGAAAACGGCAGGCTGACCATCGCGCGGATGAAGTACGACGGCGGTGGCGACTGGTACAACGACCCCGAGGCCATTCCCAACCTGGCCCGGGAGCTGCAGTTGCGTGCGGGCATTGAGACGAACCCGGATCAGCGTGTCGTCACCCTGACCGATGATCTCCTGTTCTCTTCCCCCTTCCTTTTCATGACCGGCCACGGCGAAGTCAGGTGGACCGAACCGGAAATCCGGAACCTCCGCACCTACCTGACGCGCGGCGGTTTTCTCTATGCCGATGACGACTACGGGATGGACGAGGCCTTTCGCAGGGAGATGAAACGGGTCTTTCCGGACAAGGACTTCGTCGAACTGCCCTTCGACCATCCGATCTACCACATCATCTACGACTTCCCGGCCGGTCCGCCCAAACATCATGAGCACGACGGCAAGCCGCCCAAGGGTTTCGGGCTCTTCCACGACGGACGGCTGGTGGTGTATTACACGTACGAAAGCAATGTCAGCGACGGCTGGGCCGATGAAAAGACCCACAACGATCCGCCGGCAAAACGCGAAGCCGCTTTCAGAATGGGCATCAACATCGTCGCATACGCGCTCTATCGTTGACGCGGGTGCCGGCTTGCGGTATACTGAAACCCGGACGGCGAAACGGACGTCTAACCACTAAAGACCCTACGGCCGCTTAAGGCGCGGTTCAGAGAAGCACGAAGGAAACAGGAAAAGGAGTCCCATCATGAACCTCTGGCAAACGATCAAGTCGGAATTGGACGGTCCAATCGAAACCGTACGCAAGAGCCTGTCCGGCGCGCTGGACATGGCGGAAGACCTCACGCGGAAGGGTCGGATCAAGCTGGAGATCCAGTCGGCCCGCGCCGATATCCGCAACCAGTTGACCGAACTGGGAGGCCGGGTGCACCAGATGGTGGTCGAGGACGGCGTCACGGACGTGTCGGGAGATACGGAGGTGAACGGCATTCTGGATCGCATCAAGGCGTCGCAGCAGAACATCGAGGACCGGGAAGAAGAGCTGCGGCGCGAGGTTGAGGAACCCGCGGAGAAGAAGGCCTCCTGACGCGGCGCAGCCTCGCAGGACGAACGGATGAGCACCGACCCCGGCATGCCGCCGACGCATGCCGGGGTTTTCTGTTTCCCCTCCGATACGTTTTCCTTGATTTAGGCCTGCAGTGCCTTACACTTTCAGGACACCCGGTCCACCATCCAAAAACTATGCAAACGCCCGGAACGACGACCCTGCCGATGCTACGAATCCTGCTTGGTTCCCAGCAAACGGGACTGATTCTCGTCATCCTGCTGCTCGGTGCGGTACTCTCCGTTTTCGCGGGGTATCACGTAGACCGCACCACGGGCGAACTCGTCAACAATTTCCTGAATTCCCGTACGCTGATGCAGACGGCCACGGACGCCAGTTTCTTCGTGATCATGGCCGTCGGGGCGACCATGGTGATCATCTCCGGAGGGATCGATCTCTCGGTCGGATCGATTTACGCCCTTTCCGGCGTGATCACCGCCATGGTCCTGCGGGCCATGGCTCCCGAAAGTCCCTTCGCGGTGGTCGCGCTGGCCGTCGTGACCTGCGTCAGCCTGGGCGTGCTTTGCGGCCTGCTGAACGGGGTGATGGTGGTCGGACTCCGCGTGCACCCCTTTATCGTCTCGCTCGGCACGATGTGGGTTTTCCGCGGCATCGCTTTCGTGGCCAGCGAGGCGGAGAGCATACTCGTGCCGCAGTCCCTGACCGACGCGATCAAGCTGTCCTTCGGTTCCGACGCCCTCTATCCCATGCCCATGATCATCATGCTCCTCATCACGGCCGCCGGCGCCGTTTATCTGTCCAAAACCGTCATGGGCCGCCATATTTTCGCCGTGGGCGGCAACGTGGAGGCTGGCCGCTACGCCGGGCTGCGGATCGACCGGATCCTGGTCGGCGTATACGTGATTTCAGGACTCACCGCGGGTATCGCCGCGCTGGTGGGCAGCAGCTACTATGGCTCGGCCTCCTGCGCCGATGCCACGGGTTACGAACTCTACGTGATCGCTTCCGCGGTCGTCGGCGGCGCGAGCCTTCGCGGCGGTCGGGGTAGCGCGGTCAACGCCATGCTCGGCGCCATGTTGATCGTCCTGATCCGCCAGTCCATCCGCACCCTGCACCTTGACCAGAACTACGAATGGGTCGTGATCGGTTGCGCGATCATCGTCGCCGTCGTCCTCGACCAGGTGAACCGCCGGCTCACGGCACGCAGACTGGCCGGAGCGGATCGGTCCGTGACCGTATAGACCCGTTCAGAAAGGAACGAAATCGATGAAACCCCTGAAGAGTACGCTACGGTCGTTGTACGCGCTGACCGGGCTGGCCATGCTGACCGTGGGCCTGTCCTTGGTTGCCGCAGGGTGTGGTGGAACCCCGCCGCCGGACGACAACCGGCTCGTGATTTCCATGATCGCCAAGAGCACGACCAATCCCGTGTTCCTGTCTTCCCGAACCGGCGCGGAGGCGGCGGCCAGGGAGTTGTCGGAAGCGCACGGCGTCGACATCGTGATCGACTGGCGAACGCCGCCGACGGAGGACGGCCAGGTACAGGCGCAGCGTATCGCGCAGGCCGTGAACGAGGGCGCCGACGTGGTCCTTATCTCCTGCTCGGACGCCGCCAAGGTCACGGGCGCTATCAATGACGCGGTGGACCGGGGCGTGCCGGTCATGACCTTTGACAGCGACGCGCCGGACTCGAAGCGGTTCGCCTTCTTCGGCGTGGACGACATCAAGACCGGCGGCCTGATCATGGGGGAACTGGCCAAAGCGATGGACGGCAGGGGTCGCGTGGCCATCCTCGCGGGCAACCAGAACGCGCCGAACCTGCGCAAGCGGGTGGAAGGCGTGCTGCAGAAGGCCGCCGAGTATCCTGAGATTTCGATCGTGGGGACCTTCTATCACATCGAAACCCCCCAGGACGCCGCCGCCGAAGTCGTGCGCGTCAACAACGCCTATCCGGATATCGAGGGATGGGCCATGGTCGGCGGATGGGCGCTCTTCACGCAGACCCTGCTGACCGACCTGGATCCCGAGCGCATGAAGATCATCTCGGTAGACGCGCTGCCGCCCCAGCTGACCTACATCGAACAGGGCATCGTACCCGTGTTGTGGGGACAGCCGACCTACCTGTGGGGGTACGAATCCGTACGCCTGATCGTCGAGAAGATCCACCTGGAGCAGGATGTGCCCGTGATCAACCCGCTCGAACTGGTCCACGTGTCCCGGGAGAACCTCGGCGAATGGGCGGCAATGCTCCAGGGGTGGGGATTCACCGACGTGCCGGAACGGTACCTGCAGATGGATGAACAACCCGCCTCGGACGACTGATTCCGTTACCTCATGGACCACAACCGACCGAATCCCTATATCGAATTCGACCGGATCACCAAGCGGTTTCCCGGCGTGACGGCTCTCGACGAAGTGACTTTCGGCATCGAGGCGGGTACCTGCCATGCCGTGGTCGGCGAGAACGGCGCCGGCAAGAGCACGTTGGGCCGCATCCTGACCGGCATTTATGGCCTCGACGGCGGACAGATCCGCATCGACGGCCGGCCCGTGCAGCTTGTTGAACCGGGAGACGCCCTGGACCTGGGTATCGGCATGGTCCACCAGGAGCTTGTTTTCTGCGAGAACCTGTCCGTCGCCGAGAACCTCTGCCTGGGGAACCTGCCGGTCCGGGGCGGGTTCGTCTCCGACCGGAAGATGGAAGACCGCGCCCGTCATCTGCTGTCGGCGATCGAGGTCGACATGGACGTGGAGACGCCCATCGGAAAACTGCCGGTAGCCCAGCAGCAGCTCGTCCAGATCGCGGCGGCCCTGGGCAGCGGCGCCCGTGTGATCGTCTTCGACGAGCCGACCAGCAGCCTCTCCCACGTGGAGGCCGAACGGCTTCGGGAGAACATCCGTCATCTCAAGTCGAAGGGGGTGACGTCCATCTACATCTCCCACGATCTGGACGAGATCTTCCGCTTGTGCGACGTCGTGACGGTGCTTCGAGACGGACGGCACGTGGCCACACGGCCGGTCGCCGAACTCGACCGGCCGTCATTGATCAACCTCATGATCGGCCGCACCTTCGAGGCCTACTTCCCCTCCCACGTGGACACCGAGCCCGGCAGAGAGAAGCTGGCCGTGGAAGGCCTGTCGAGTCCCGGCAGGTTCGAGGACGTGTCTTTCTCGGTGAGGTCAGGGGAGGTCCTTGCTCTGGCCGGCCTGGTGGGCGCCGGCCGAACCGAAGTGCTGCAGGCTGTGTTCGGGCTGGACCCCATGGCCACGGGCAGGATCAGCGTTTCCGGCCGGCCGGCGAGGATCCGTCATCCGATCGACGCCATGCGGTCGGGCATCGGTCTCGTGCCCGAAGACCGCAAGCGGTTCGGTCTCGTCCTGTCGCTCCGCGTAGACCAGAATATCGGGTTGCCCACCCTGGCCAGCCGTTCCGATTTCGGATGGATCCGCGGCAGCCGGGAAGAAGACCTGGCCCGGGAATACGTGAGGCGGCTGTCGGTGCGGCCCGACAATGTCCGGTACGACACGGCGGGCCTGTCGGGCGGCAATCAGCAGAAGGTGGTCCTGGCCAAGTGGCTGGCCGCGAACTGCCCAATCCTGCTCATCGACGAACCCACCCGGGGGGTGGACGTGGGCGCCAAGTCGGAGATGCACGCCCTCATCGATCAACTGGCCCATGAAGGCACGGCCATCGTGCTCGTGTCCAGCGAACTGCCGGAAGTGCTCAACCTGTCGACGCGGATTCTTGTACTGCGCTCAGGGCGTGTAGCCGGGGAACTCTCCCGCGATGAGGCGGATCAGGGTGCGGTGATGCGGATGATGGCGGGAGTGTAGGGGGGGAATGATCGTGGCGCTTGTTTTTAACTGCCAAGCAAACTCTGGTGAAAGAGACTAGAATACCAATGGTTTGAAGTCGTCTCCACTCATTGGGCTGTGCTCAATCCATTGCCCACTCATCTCAACCAGCACGCGTTGCTTGGAAGGTACTGGCAGCGGATTAACCTGCACGACTCTGGCTTCGTAACTGGGAACTTCTGCCATCGCTTGGACTAAATCTTCGACTAGATACCTTGGTGCCCATCCAATCATATGGTAATCGGTAGTTTGAATCTGAACAGCCACCTGAGTAGCAGGATTGGTTAGCTCCAGTGTTACATACAATTCTTCACCATCGTTTAACCGGTCAAGTCGTTGTTGTGCAGACGGATTAATATGACGCCATCCATGTAAAAAGAATCGGCAGTTAAAACTCCCATCGGCCTGCTTTTCGATTTTGGGAAACACTTCGTAAGTATCAGTTACTCTTTGTCCTCCGCTCCTCGATAGAATCTCGATGGGATCTGCCTCTCCATGTAAATCGAGACTCTGCAGGTATTCTCCGAAGTCGGGTCTGGCACGATTCATAACGCGATTCTGAAACAACGGAAACAGTTCGTTGGACTGGTAATCCCCACTAAATTCAGGAAAATCAAGAAGAGGTGTGAATCCAGCGTCTTGCTGTGCTCGTTTCGCACCGTAAATGTAACGGAATCGGTATAATGGACGATCAACAACGGCGTCAAGCTGTCCCACGGGGAACCATGCTCGACTTGGACGAGTCTCCTGAGGACGTTTGTCCTGCCACGCCAGAAAAAGGGTTTTTTCACTCATCTTGATAACTCCCGCATTTGACTCAAATTGTAATGCATCAATTGTACTGCAAACGCTCTTGCTGATTCTGACATCCAGCTTTCTGGAATACGTCTTACGGTGTTTTCTACATATTTATCGCTTAGCCTATTTAGTTTTATCAGTGCGGGAAGAAAGAGATCTGGATACTCTGGAAATGCTCGCCGTAGCAATTCAAGGGGACCGGGACCGTGCTGGTCGTTTTCTGACCAGTAGATAGCACCACGGCCTCTACCAACATAATCCCCTACTCGATTCTGTGTTAGCAAAGTCTCCCGCCGTCCATCTCTTAGTTCTCTCCCCAAAGAGGAAGCATGATCAAACGTTGGGGCTACGGCGCCTTTCCATCTGTTATCGTCTCGTCACCTTAATATACCCCAATTCTCATGATGACGATCCGTGTTGCCAATCAATGCGTCGAAAACTATGTATTCAGCCAAACGTAACTTTGCTGCTGTTTTTGACTTATGATGTGTAAATACCTGATCCGCTACACTCCAGATATTCGGCAGTATATGACTCGATTGGTTGTATTCTATTTTGGGATCATATCCCGATACACACCAACTCAATAGTTGGTTTCCATGAACCAATTCTTGGCCGTCTGATACAAATGACTTTGTTGATGATCCTTTAGTATCCTGAAATACTGCCAATTCTACCCTTGCGTGGGGTATACCAATTCGATCCGCGATTTCGGCAGCGATCTTCTCTGCCCAATGTTCTCCAGAATTACATCGAGGGAATTTAAAAAGCCAGTAATCGTCATCCTCTGGATGTGTGTGCCAGAATTTCGATTTACTCCCCATTTCTTCAAGAGTACCAATCCCCTTCTGTTCCACTTCCAAGATTGGATAAGGGTCAGTCATTTCGGTAACGCATTGACAGTGCAATAAGGGTTAATTCTCGATATGCTGTATATGGGAGATAGTCGGTGGATTCTGACCAATACTCGAGTTACTATACACAAGTCAATATACCTGATTTACCCATTAATCCCAACACATAACAGGAATCAGGATGCATTTACACATGTAAATCCTGGACTATCAAATACCGTCATCACCCCGCCTCCCCGGCGCGGCCGCCACGCCTTCCATGCCGCCGCTCACCCGCAGGACTTCACCGGTGATCCATCCGGCAGCCGGGCTGCAGAGGAAGGCCACGGCATTCGCGATGTCCTCCGGTTCGCCCCACCTCCCCAGTGGGATGGCGCTTCGAATCCGTTCGATCATCTCTTCTTCGGAAAGCCCCAGCGTCTTGCTGCGCTGGGCCATGTTGGACCGGTTGAACGCGGTGTAGACCGGGCCCGGACAGACGGCGTTCACCCGGACCCCATAGGCCGCCAGTTCCAGGGCCAGGGTCCGCGTCAGGCTGATGACGCCTTCCTTGGCCGCGTTGTAGGCCGCCACCAGGGCCGCCGGGTTCTGTCCGTTGATGGATGAGATGTTCACGATGGCGCCCGACTCCTGCCCTTCCATGATCCGGACCGCCGCCCGGCAGCAGTAGAAGGTCCCGGTCAACGTGACCCGGATGACCCGGTCCCATTCCTGGTCGTCCAGATCGACCACGGGCGCGACCTGCTGGCCGACTCCGGCGTTGTTGACCAGGATGTCGAGCCGCCCGTGCGCTTCGGCGACCTCCTCAAACAGACGGTCGACCGAGTTACTGTCCGAAACGTCCACGAAGGCGGGGAACATCTTCAGTCCCGGTTCGCGGAGTTTTCTCGCCTCTTCCTCGACCTTCTCGCGTTGCAGGTCGGCCATCACGATGGTTGCGCCGTTGCGCGCCAGCCGCTCCGCGATACCCAGCCCCAGCCCCTGCGCCGCGCCGGTCACGACCGCGGTATGTCCGTCTATGCGATGTGGATCGTCCATGACGTTGATCCTTTCATCTCTCCAGTCTCTCCGTGCCGATGTACATCTCGGTGTACACGGTATTGTTCTCCCAGAAGGGATAGAATCCCGCGCGATCCTGCTTCAGTCCCTTTAGCCACGGCTTGCGGAGCTGGAACCGGTGGTCGTGCCACAGAAACGCCCCGCCGACCTCGGCAGTCAGTATCCATTCCGCCTCTTCGTAGAGTTGCATCCGCCTGTCCCGGTCGGTTTCCCTGCGGGCCCGGTCGATCAGGTCGTTGTAACGCGCATTGTTCCAGTCGTGCCGGGTGAATCCCCGGGGCTGGGAGCGCCAGGGCACGCCGAGCAGGCTCTGGGGATCGGAGAAGTCGGCGCCGTAGCCCACCATGCCCATGGGTATCTCCCATTCGTACATCAACCGGTTGAAGGCGTTCGCCTGCATGTTGCGGATCTCGAGACGGATGCCGAGTATGTCGAGCAGCTGTTCCTGGATCATCTGCACGGCCTGGCCGCTTTGTGACGAAGGCGGCGCGTCGCGTAGCCAGACCTCGAGGGCGGGGAATCCCCTCCCGCCGGGATATCCGGCTTCGGCCAGCAGGCTGCGGGCGGCTTCCGGGTCGAACTGCTGCAGATGCCGCAACGTTTCTCCCGCATAGCCGGGGAAATTCGGGGGACGCATGCCATGGGCCGGCCGGACGGCGCCCTTGAACAGGACATCGGCTATGGTCTGCTTATCGATGGCCCGGGCAATGGCCTGGCGAACGCGGACGTCGTCCAGGGGCGGTTCCCGGGTACGAAAGAACAGGTATACCGTTGATACGCCGTTGAACTTCCAGAGCTGTTCGCTCAGCCCGGGATCATTCCGGATGCGGTCGAGATCGGCCGGGCTTCCCACGCCGACCAGGTCCACTTCACCGTTCTCGTACGGAAGCAAGCCCACGCCGCCGGACGCGCTGCCGGTCCCCGCCGTCCCCGAGAAGAGACGGACGATCTTCCTGAGATGACCGGGATTATTGCCTTTGTAATGTGGATTCAGCCGGAACGTCATGTACTTGCCCTGCACCCATTCATCCAACCGAAAGGCCGAATTGCTCACGCATCTTCCGGCCTCCGTCCATCGGGCGCCGTATTTCTCCACCTGCCATCGCGGTACCGGCGAGGAGGCCGTGTACGACGTGACGTAGGGAAGGTAGGCGCAGGGTTCTTCGGTCTCGATTTCCAGGGTCAGGTCGCCGACCGCCCGTATGCCGAGC
The DNA here is from genome assembly GCA_009838645.1 of Gemmatimonadota bacterium. Taxonomy (NCBI): domain Bacteria; kingdom Pseudomonadati; phylum Gemmatimonadota; species Gemmatimonadota bacterium. Next base: position 124,839 of record VXRC01000029.1, read on the forward strand.
AGGTCCGGGTCGTCGGATTCCCGCTGGTTGAACGCCCTGGCGCCCTTGATGTCATAGTAGAAGAAGGCGTACACGTTGCCGCTGTCCGGATGGAGCAGGCGCCGGTACGTGTATTCGAAGTCGCGGGCGGTGACGGGCGTGCCGTCGCTCCAGCGCGCGCCGGGATGGAGGTGGAAGGTCCAGGTCCTTCCGTCGGGCGAACGCTCCCACCGGTCCGCCGCGCCGGGAATGAGCCCTTCGTTCTCGTCGATCATGCAGAGCCGTTCGAAGAGGAACGCGCTGCCCAGGGACTCGTAAAGGGCGACGCTCACGTCCAGGCTGGAGGGTTCGTTGGAGAAGTAGCGGAATACCTGGCGTTTGGGGGGCGCCGCGTCCGGAGGTAGCGGCCTGGCCGCGGCTTCTTCCGCCGGGACGGTCTCGACGAATGGATGGCCGGGAAGGTCGGACGGGCGGTTGCCGCAGGACGTAGTCGTCAGCAGGGCGACGAGTAACCCGCAGGACGTAGTCGTCAGCAGGGCGACGAGTAACCCATACCGGCAGAAAGGGTGGAATGTTCTCCATGGTTCGAGCATGTGCCCTCGCCTTGTTCGTTATATTCGTAAGGCTCACATGCCCAGCATCTTCCTGGCGACCTCACGCGCTTGATCCAGTGTTTGCACGATATGCGCTTCCGGTACGCGCTGGATGATCCCGAGGGCGGAAAGGGTATCTTCGACGGAACCTGCAAGCGACATGACGATGAACGAGGTATCTTCGCTCGTGGCGACGTCCATGAGCTGTTCGACGACCATGGCCGCGCTGTCGTCGATGTACGTGGCCCCGGAGAAATCGAAGATGACGACGTCATGGTCCTTGATGTCTTCGCTGATCACCCCTACCAGTTTCTTGGACGAGGCCACGGTGAAACTGCCCCTGAGCGCGACCAGGCCGACCCGGGCCGTGAACTCGTCTATGCCGGAACTTTCTTCTTCCTGCGTAAAGAACTGACGGTCCAGCAGCGGAACGGACACCACGCTGTCCAGTTCGAGGTTCTCCAGTTTCCTGGCGTGGGCCATGCCGGCGACGATCAGTCCGATCGCCACCGCGGTGACCAGGTCGACGAATACGGTCAGTCCCAGGGTGATCAGCAGAATGAAGAGATGTTCCCTTCGCAGACGGTGGATCCGCGTCAGCATCCGCCAGTCGACGATGTCCCAACCCACCTTCATGAGTATGCCCGCCAGCACGGCATGGGGGATCGGTTCGACGACCCAGCCCAGGCCCAGGAGCAGCCCCAGCAGAATGACCGCGCGGACCACGCCGGACAGGCGGGTCGCTCCGCCTGCCCTGATATTGGTTACCGTGCCCATGGTGGCGCCGGCGCCGGGGAGTCCGCCCATCAGTCCGGCCACCATGTTGCCGATGCCCTGCCCCACCAGTTCCTGGTCCGCCCTGTGGCGCGTACCCGTCAGCGAATCGGCGATAAGGGAGGTGAGCAGGCTGTCCACGGAACCGAGCAGGGCGAGGATGAGCGCGGGTTCGATGGCGCGAAGCAGGAAGTCGGCCGAGGGCGGCACGAGGATGATCTCGGGCAGGCCGGAGGGTATGATCCCGATGACCGGTACTTCGGTGAACCAGAGCACGCTCAGCAGCGTGCCGGTGATCAGGGCGACGAGGGTGCCGGGCACGATTTTCGACAATCGCCGTGGCCAGAGTACGCCGACGGCCAGGGTGACGAAGGCGACTGCGAAAGCGCTGTAGTTGATGTCCCCGACGGCTTCAGACAATACGCGAACGGTGCCGACGACGCCACCCGGCGCGGCCGGCGCGCCGATGAAGGGCAGGGCCTGAATCAACATGACGATCAGGCCGATCCCGGACATGAACCCCGAGATCACCACGTGGGGAGTGTAGGCGACGTAACGGCCGATCCGCAACACGCCGAGCAGAATCTGAAGGAATCCGCCCAACATGACCACGACCAGGGCTTCGCTCATCGAACTGGCGTGTTCCGTTATGATGACCGCCATGGCCACGGTCATGGGCGCCGTGGGGCCGGAAATCTGGGAACGGGTTCCGCCGAACAACGCGGCGAACAGGCCGACGCCGATCGCGCCGTACAGACCGGCCGCCGCGCCCATTCCCGAAGCGACGCCGAAGGCGAGCGCGACCGGCAGACCCACTACCGCCGCGGTTATCCCACCGAACACGTCGCCGCGGAAGGTATCCAGGCTGTAGTTCAAAGCAGTGCTCCCGTACTTGACTGATTGGGCTTGCATCGCGGGGAAAGTAACGTATCTTCGCTGATTAAATGATATACATCGAAAGGGCAAGGTCAAGCATTCCAATGGTGTGATTCAATCCTGCGCGATAAAAGCGCGACAGGCCTCAAAAACGGACGACTGATCCCATGTGCGGCCGCCTCTCGCAGAACCTGACCTGGCAGCAGATCTACACGCTGTACACCCTGCCGAATTCCGCGCCTCGGCTTGATCCGCAACCCAGGTTCAACGGCGCGCCTACCCAGGATTTCGCGCTCTGCCGCCTGGACGAAAGTGGGCTGAGATCCATGGCCGTGCTGCGCTGGGGACTGGTTCCGTTCTGGGCTAAAGACGTCAAGATCGGCGCACGGATGATCAATGCCCGGGCCGAGACCGTCCAGGAGAAGCCGGCCTTCCGATCGGCTTTCCGCACGAGGCGGTGCCTCATCCCGGCGAACGGATGGTTCGAATGGAAACGGACTGGGCCGACCGGAGGCGGCAAGCAACCTTATTTCCTGGCGCTTGAAAGCGGTTCTCCCGTTTCCTTCGCCGCACTGTGGGAGCAATGGGGGCGGGGCGGCCAACATCTCGAAACGTTCACCATCATCACGACCGAAGCTTCGCCCGCGCTTTCGGATATACATGATCGGCAGCCCGCGGTGGTCGATCCGGACGATTATACCGACTGGTTCGACCCCGGGACGCCCGAGGAGACGCTTCAGGAGATCATAGGCACGCCTCACGAAGGTCCCTATGAAACCCGTCCCTTGAGCGACCTGGTGAACCGGGTGGCCAACGACACGCCGGACATCCTGAAACCGCTGGAGAGGCAAACGCTGTTCTGACGGATTGACGCCATCTTTTGACGCTATCTTTTGGCGCAATCTAAAGTACGCGAGGCGTGTACCGTGGTTCAACCACCCCGTGGGACTCCGCAAGACGATGCCGGTACGCTTCGGCGTCTCGTCCTGGTCGTGCTGACGTTCGGCATCGCCGGCGTTGGTTTCGAACTGGTGCTGCTGGATCACATGGAAGATCCCTGGCAATGGGCGCCGATCGTACTGCTGGCGGCCGCGCTGCCGGTTTCGATCTGGCTCATTCTCTCGCCCGGTTTCGCCGTCATACGGACGTACCAGGCCATGATGATACTGTTCGTTATTTCCGGGTTCGTCGGGCAGTGGCTGCACTACCAGGGCAACGTGGAGTTCGAACTGGAAATGTATCCGTCGCGGCAAGGGCTCGAACTGGTGTGGGAGGCGCTGAGTGGCGCTTACCCGTCCCTCGCGCCGGGCACCATGACATTGTTCGGTTTGCTCGGCCTGGTGACCTGCCTTCGGCATCCGGCCCTTCATTCAAGACCTGTATCCACCAAAACCCTGGAGAAACCATGACAAACCTGAAGAAACCCCGGTCTGTTTTGCTGCACGCGCTGATCACGGGTCTGTTCGCGGTCGTGATGGGAGGATGCGGCGACACGGAAACGGGCAGTCCGGGCAGTCCGGGCAGTCCGGGCGATCCCGCCCAGGCCGAATCGACCGTCGAATCGGCGTCGGCGGTCATCAATCCCAATCTCGCCGGACGCGACGATCTCGGGATGCTGCCGGGCATGACCTCCGAACTCGCGAACGCGGTGCTGGATGCGCGTCCCTTCATGGACATGATCGGGCTGGACGGACTGGTCACCGGGCACCTCGGCGGCGATGAGGCCGCCGCGCTCTACGCGCAGATGTTCATTCCCCTGAACCTGAACACGGCCTCGGACGCGGAGATCCTGCTGGTGCCCGGCGTGGGGGACCGGATGCTGCACGAATTCAAGGAGTACCGCCCGTACCTTTCCATTGCCCAGTGGCGGCGGGAAATGGGCAAGTACGTGGACGACGAGGAGGTCGCCCGCATGGAACAGTACGTGTTCGTCCCCATCGACCTGAATACGGCCACCGACGAGGAGATACTCGCCGTACCCGGCGTGGGGGAGCGCATGGCCCATGAATTCAGGGAGTACCGCCCGTATACCAGCATGGAGCAGTTTCGCCGTGAAATCGGTAAGTACGTGGACGATGGTGAGGTGAATCGGCTGGCAAGATACGTGGAGATCCGAAGCCAGGATCCGTAGAAGAAAGCGTGCCGCGTGCGGGGGAACTGTAGTAGGAAGTGCGCGGTTTGCGGGCGAGCTGTAGTAGGAAGCGTGCCACGAGCGGGAAATGGCAATCGGGGTGGGGGGATTTGAACCCCCGACCCCCTGCTCCCAAAGCAGGTGCGCTGACCGGACTGCGCTACACCCCGAAAACACCGGAGTATGATACGGCTCGCCGGTGGTCCTGTCAAGGCAAACCCCGGCCGCAGCGGCCCTTGAGCGGTCCGATAGCGGCCGTCTGTGGGAATTCAACGATGAAGCTGGCCGTCAACGGAAGGATGGACGCCGAACACCTCGCCTTCGCCCGGCAGCTGGGAGTGACGGACGTGGTGAACGGGGTGCCGGATTGTGATCTGTCAAAGGGTTACTACAGTTTTCATGACCTGTCGCTTCAGAAGGCGCGCATAGAAGATGCCGGGTTGATCTGGTCGGTGCTCGAGGGCGTGCCTCCCGAGTGGTGCGACAAGATCAAGCTGGGACTGCCGGGGCGCGACGAGCAGATCGACAACTGGTGCAGGACGCTGGATAACATGGGCGCCGCGGGCATCCCCGTCCTGGGGTATTTCTTCAGTCTGCGCAACGTGGGCGGCAATTATGGACTGCGCACGTCGAAGTCGACCCGGAGCCGGGGCGGCGCGGTCGTCACCAGCTTCGACTACGAACAGATCAGGGGCGCGAGACAGGACTACTGGCATCCCCCCGTTGCCCGGGACCTGGAACGGTCCGACGAGGACATGTGGCGCAACGTCGCCTATTTCCTTGAGGCGGTCATACCGACGGCCGAGAAGGCCGGGGTGCGCATGAGCCTGCATCCGGACGACCCGCCCATCTCACCCATAGCGGGAATCGCGCGCGTCTTCCGCAGCCACGAGGCGCTGTCGCGGCTCGTCGACCTCGTACCCAGCGACTGCAACGGCCTGGGTTTCTGCCAGGGGACCATTTCGGAAATTCCGGGCGACGTGCTCGACGCCATCCGGTATTTCGGCGGCCGGGGCAAGATCAACTATGTCCATTTCCGCTTCGTGTCCGGACCCGTTCCCACGTTCTCGGAGACCTTCATCGACCAGGGCCACGTGGATCCCATGGCGTCCCTGCGGGCCTACGAGGAAGCCGGCGTGGATTGTCCCATGATCGACGATCACGTGCCGCGGCTGGCCATAGATCCCGATGACCGCCACAGCACGTCCCGAGCCTACGCGCTGGGCTACATGAAGGCGTTGCTGGACAACGTGGGAAAACGACGGGAAGGTGCAGCGTGATCCGCGTCGACCGGGACCGGTTCCTGGAAGAGGGCTACCTGATCCTTCGCGGCATGATCTCCCCGCGGGATCTCGAAATCCTTCGCAGCAGTTACGAAAGGCTCGTGGACCGGCAGCGCTGCATCTGGACGGACGAGGCGGCCCGGGGCAAGGCGCCGGCCGACGTGTGGCGGACCGCGGCCCAGCCGAGGCTGAACATTACGCGGCCGCCGGACCTGGGCGACCGGGAAACAGCACCGGCCTTCGCGTTCTGGCTGCACGAGAACGTCCAGGGCGTGAGCAGCGCGCTCCTCGACGAAGACGACGCGCCGCCCACGGAAATGATGCTCATGTGCAACCCGGTGAGAGACCACGGTCCCGCCCGGTGGCATCGCGATTTCTATCCGCCGTTGAACTGTCCGCTCATGGCCTATGCGGACGATATCCTGGAAAGCGGGCCCCGGTACGTCCAGTGGAACGTGCCGCTGTACGACGACAACGTGCTGTGGGTCGTCCCGGGCAGCCACGTCCGGCGCAACACGCACGAAGAAAACGCGTCCATGTCCAGAGACCCCAGGTCTCCGGTCCCGGGCGGCGTGCAGACCCGGCTGCAGGCGGGGGATGGGGTCGTCTACATTCTACCCATACTCCACTGGGGGAGCAACTACTCTACGAAAATGCGCCGCACCATTCACGGGGGATTCGCGCGCCTGACGCACTGGCACACGACGGACTGGATCGAGCATCTTGCGCCCGCGGCCCGCGATGCCTGCCAGCGCTGGCACGAGCGCGCCGCCGGTTACATGGACCACGGGGAGGCGGCGCTGCGTGCGGTCCTGGCCGCGGACGCCGGCGCCTATCGAAGCGCACTGGATGCGCTGCATCCCGGAAGGGGCGAAAAGGGCGTCGTCAAGTCGACTATCTGTCTCAGCAAGACGGCCCGGCACATATACAACCAGCATTGTGTGGAACCGGACGACCTTTCGGCGCCGGAAGCCCTGGGCATCGAATCGGTCCATCCCATGACCCTGCAGTGGGGCAGGCCGCTCGGGGACCGCTTCACCCCGGAGGAAGCGGAAGGCCTGTGGGCGCGGTTCAAGCCCGTCGACGTCCTCATGCAATCCGACGAAAACCAGCTCCTGCCGGGTTTCCAGGGCGGCGAGACCCGTTATCACTTCGAAGAAGTCCCGCCGGCGCTCACCCCGGACAGCTGGTACGCTTCATGGACCACCGGACGTATTGGAAACGGGGCATCCTCATCATGAAACCACCTTCCCTGCTCTCCTTCGATGCCGTGGTCGGCCAGTCCGATCCCGCAATATACGATATACAGTCCAGCGCGCCGGGCCCGGAAGGCAGCCTGCCGCTCACCGGCGACATGTTGCGGGACAGCCCGAGCGGCGACCTCTTCGGCCTATCCCAGAACGTGGGCATGGGTTGGAGTCCAAAAGCGCTGAAACGCCGGGAATACCTGATCCTCAGCACCCAGGGAGGGATCCGTGCATCCGACGGAACGCCCGTGGCCCTGGGGTACCACACGGGCCACTGGGAGGTCGGCCTGCTCATGCAGGCGGCCGCCGAGGAGCTTACGGCCCTGGGCGGCATTCCCTTCGGCGGTTACTGCACCGATCCCTGCGATGGGCGCACCCAGGGCACGCCGGGCATGATGGACAGCCTGCCTTACAGAAACGACGCGGCCATGGTATTCCGGCGGCTGATCCGGTCGTTGCCGACGCGCCAGGGCGTAATCGGCGTGGCGACGTGCGACAAGGGGCTGCCCGCCATGATGATCGCACTGGCGGCGACCCATGACCTGCCCTGCGTGCTGGTGCCTGGCGGCGTCACGCTGCCGCCCGAAGAGGGCGAAGACGCCGGCAAGATCCAATCCATCGGCGCCCGGTACGCCCATGGTGAGATCACGCTGGAATATGCGGCGGACATGGGCTGCCGGACCTGCGCGTCGCCGGGCGGCGGCTGCCAGTTCCTCGGTACGGCCGCCACTTCGCAGATCGTGGGCGAAGCCTTCGGCCTCTCCCTGCCCCACAGCGCGCTGGCGCCGTCGGGCCAGCCCATCTGGACCGACATGGCAAAGCGGTCGGCCCGCGCGCTGATGCGGTTGGACGCCGAGGGATTGACCGTTCGGAAGATCCTGACCGAAGCGGCGCTCGAGAACGCCATGACGGTCCACGCCGCCTTCGGTGGTTCCACCAACCTGCTGCTGCACATCCCCGCGGTCGCCCATGCCGCCGGACTGCGCCGTCCCGGGATCGAGGACTGGGTAAGGATAAACCGGCAGACTCCCAGGCTGGTGGACGTGCTGCCGAACGGCCCGACGGGATATCCCACGGTGACAGCTTTCCTTGCCGGCGGCGTACCGGAAGTCATGCTGCATCTGCGCGATGCGGGTCTGCTGAATGAATCGGCGCTTACCGCGTCCGGGGCAACCCTGGGAGAGGTATTGGACTGGTGGCGGGCGTCCGACAGACGGCGGCTGGTGCGAGAGCGCCTCAAGAAGGTAGACGGGATCGACCCGGACGACGTGATCATGTCTCCCGACCGCGCGCGAAAGCGGGGGCTGACCAGCACGGTGACCTTTCCCGTGGGCAACCTCGCGCCGGAGGGATCAGTCATCAAGAGTACGGCCATCGACCCGGACGTCGTCGATCCGGACGGGGTGTACCGTAAAACGGGGCCCGCACGGGTATTCACGCGGGAACGGGACGCCATCGCCGCCATCAAGAGCCGGGACGAGGACCGGATCAAGCCCGGCGACGTGCTGGTACTCATCTGCCGGGGTCCCATGGGCGCCGGCATGGAGGAGACCTACCAGATCACCGCGGCGCTGAGACACCTGTCCTTCGGCAAGCACGTCGCCGTGGTGACCGACGCCCGGTTCTCCGGCATTTCGACGGGCGCCTGCATCGGCCACGTCGGTCCCGAGGCCCTGGCGGGCGGCCCCATCGGAAAGGTCATCGATGGCGACCTGGTGGAAATCGTCATAGACCGGAATAACCTGACCGGATCCATCAACCTGGTCGGCAGCGAGGACCGCACGTTCGGCGTGGAGGAGGGCAACCGGCTGCTCGCCGGGCGTTCGCCGAGAAACGACCTGGCCGTCGACCCGAATCTACCCGACGACACCCGGCTTTGGGCCGCACTGCAGCAGGCCGGCGGAGGTGCGTGGGGCGGATGTGTCTACGACGTGGACGAGATCGTCCAGCGTTTGCAGCACCGTGTCCCGGCCGGACCGGAGCCCGCGAAGCCGTCACAACCAAAGACGAAGGCAGGTAAAAATGGCAGATAACCCGGCCGTACTCGACCTTAATGTGCGGTATTTCCAGGACAGTACCCCCGCTGATGTGCCCTGCAGGGAGGAGCACTTCATCCGCCGGGAGTTCCGGATGAACCTGCCCGTCGAACAGACGGCGCTCGTCCTGGTGGACCTGTGGAACGCCCATTTCATCGAAAGCTGGATCGAACGGGCCGCCCGGGTTACGCGGGAGGCGATCGTGCCGGCCATCGAGATGAGCCGGAAGGCCGGGCTGCCGGTGATCCACGCCCCGTCGCCCGAGGTGGCGCGGCAGTTTCCCCAGTCGGCCCGGAATCCGGCGGCGCCCGCATCTCCGCGCGGCGGCGCGGACTGGCCGCCCCCGGCGTTCAGGAGCAGGGAAGGCGCGTACCGGGCCTTCCATGGTCCCCGAAGCCAACCTCCGGGCATAGGTCTTCACTGGGATCCCATCAGCGACGGCCTGACGGTGTCCCCGTCCGTGGAGGTCCGCGACGAAGACGTGGTGATCACCACCGGCGCCGAACTGCACGAGGTGCTGGCCGAACGGAACGTGCTCCACCTGGTCTACGCCGGTTTCGCCACCAACTGGTGCGTCCTGGGCAGAGACTACGGCATACGGTCCATGGCCCGGTACGGATACAATATCGTGTTCCTGCGCGACTGCACCGCGGGCGTCGAATTCCCGGACACGCTGGACGAGCTTTTCGTAACGGAAATCGCGGTCCGCGAGATCGAGCAGCAGTTCGGATTCTCGGCGTCCAACCAGGACTACTTCGAGAGTTGTCGGAAGATTTCAGAAAGGAACGAGAATTGATCGTCGACACCCACACCCACTTCTACGATCCCTCCAGGCCGCAGGGCGTGCCCTGGCCCCGTGCCGATGACGAGTTTCTTTACCGGAGGATCATGCCGGAGGACTTCAAGGGCGAAGCGCAGTCCGAAGGCGTCACGGGCACGGTCGTGGTGGAAGCCAGTGCCTGGGTGGAGGATAACCGGTGGATACTGGACCTGGCCGAGGAAGACCCCTTCCTGCTAGGCCTGGTGGGTCGCCTGGAACCACCTGACGAAGATTTCGAATCCGACCTGGACCGTTTTGCCGCCCATGACCTCTTCTACGGCATCCGGCTGGGAAAGGTGCCCGTCGACGATCCGGTCTATCTCAGGGCACTGGAGCAACTCGCCGCCCACGACCTCACGCTGGACCTGCTCGTGGGCAAGGAGTGGCTGGCCGGATTGACCGCCTGCGCCGCCCGTTTTCCCGGTCTCAGGATCGTGCTGAACCATCTCGCCCACGTGCCGGTAACCGGCGGCCGCCCGGACGAGGAATGGATCGCCGGCATCACCTCCGCCGCGGCCCATCCCAACGTATTCTGCAAGATATCGGGCATGGTGGAACTGGCGCGGGACGATCCTCCGCCGGAGGACCCGGCCTACTATAAACCGGTCCTCGATGTGCTCTGGAACGCCTTCGGGGAGAGCCGGCTGCTGTATGCCAGCAACTGGCCGGTATCCTGGAGATACGCTTCCTACCGCCAGGTGCAGGCTTTGGCCATGGCCTGTTTCGAACCGAGAGGTCCGGAAGCCCTGGATAAAATCATGGGAAAGAACAGCAGGGACGCCTACAGGTGGGTGCCGCGGAGCTGACGGCCGTGAGGGTGCCGCGAAGCTGAGGGGTGGGCCAGATTCCTACCGGTCTGCCGCCTGGCTATCGGTCTTCGATCGGAACGTACTGACAGACGTCGTCGCCGGTATAGATCTGGCGGGGGCGGGCGATTTTCTGTTCCGGGTCGTCCAGCATCTCCGCCCACTGGGCCAGCCAGCCCACAGTGCGGGGAATGGCGAAGAGCACCGGGAACATCTCGAGCGGAAAACCCATGGCCTGGTAGATGAGGCCCGAATAGAAGTCGACGTTCGGATAGAGTTGCCGGTTGACGAAGTAATCGTCTTCGAGAGCGATCCGCTCGAGTTCCACGGCGACGTCCAGCAGCGTGTTCCTCTCGGTCACGCCCAGTACCCGGTGGGTCATCTCCTTGAGGATCTTGGCCCGGGGATCGTAGTTCTTGTACACCCGGTGGCCGAACCCCATGAGCCGGATATCTCCCTGCTTGACCTTCTTGATGTAAGCGGGCACGCGGCTGATGTGGCCGATTTCCTGCAGCATGTGCAGCACCTGCTCGTTCGCGCCGCCGTGCAGCGGACCGTACAGACCGGCGGCGGCGGCGGCCACGGACACATAGGGATCGGGCAGCGAACTGCCTACGCTCCGCATCGCGTTGGCGCTGCAGTTCTGCTCGTGGTCCACGTGCAGGATAAACACCACGTCCAGGGCTTTTTCCAGCACGGGATCGGGGGTGTACTTTTCCGTCATCTTGTACATCATGGACAGGAAGTTTCCGCAGTATCCCAGGCCGTTGTCCGGATAGGTGTAGGGAAAGCCCTGGCTGTGCCGGTACGCGAAGGCGGCGATGGTCGGAATCTTGGCGATGAGCCGGTGGATCTGTTCGTTGCGGATGGCCACGTCGCGGATCCGCTTCGCTTCCGGGTAGAAGGTGGAAAGCGCGGCGACCGTGCTGATCAGGATCCCCATTGGATGGGCGTCGTAACGGAATCCGTCCATGAACTTCTTGATATTCTCATGGACGATCGCGTGATGGGTGATGTCGTAAGACCATTCGTCCAGCTCGGTCCGGGTCGGCAGCATGCCGTGGACGATCAGGAAGGCGACTTCGAGAAAGGAACTGTTGACCGCCAGGTCCTCGATGGGGTAGCCCCGGTAACGCAGGATGCCCTTTTCCCCGTCGATGTGGGTTATGCTGCTCCGGCAGGAGGCGGTGTTGGTGAATGCCGGGTCGTAACCCAGCAACCCGAAGTCGTCTTCGGACACCTTGATCTGTCGAAAGTCCGTGGTGGGGATCGCGGCGCCGTACCTGGGATAGGTCCCGTACTGGATCGGGATCTCGTATTTCTTGCCGGTCCGGTTGTCGATGACCGTCAACGTATCGGGCATGCAGTACGACCTCCTGAAAACAGGATGGAGAATGCGCAGGCACCGGGATTTTCGCGCCGTGAAAGCAACAAATTAACGAATCGCGGCCCTTCGGTCAACCGATATTCGATTCCCAACCGGCCGTGTATATGCATCCCATGACCACCGTTTAAAAGGAGACGCGACCGCGTAGTACGTCCATGGCTAAATTAAAGATACCTGCGGGGTATTATCAGCAGTTCGACGCCGACCCATCACTGGACTATCCGGGGCAGGGGTACGGGGGATGGCGGCGTGCGGAAATAAGGATCGACACAGACCACACGGCATTCGTCGTCATGCACGCGTGGGATACCGGAAGCCCGGAGGACTACGCGGGATGGCACCGGGCCGTCGAGTATTTTCCCAGGGCCGAGAAGATATGCCGGGAAGTGTTTCCCCCGCTGCTCGGTGCGATACGATCGGGCGGCATGAAGATGTTCCACGTCGCGGGCGGTGGCAGGTACCACGAGCATCACCCGGGATACCGGGCCGCCGTCAAACTGGCGGGTCCCGAACCGGATGCCGTGGAACCCGTCGCCGGCGATCCCGTTTACGAGGAACTGAACCGGTTCCGCGCCGAACGGGTTTTCCCGGGTGCCCGGAACTCCGCCGATATCGAGCGCGGCTTCGCCCGGATCGATTTCGCGCCCCAGGCTCGGCCCAAGCCGGAGGAGGGCGTGGCGGAGAACGGCTGGCAATTGGCCGCCCTATGCCGCGCTAATGGCATCAACCACCTGATCTACATGGGCTTTGCCATCAACTGGTGCCTGCTGGTGTCGCCCGGGGGGATGCTGGACATGCGGCGGTACGGGGTCATCTGTTCCGCCATTCGCCAGGCCGTGACTGCCGTGGAAAACCGGGAAACGGCGGCAACGGAAGCGGCCAAGGAACTCGCGCTGTGGCGGGTCGCCCTGGCGTTCGGCTTCGTATTCGAACTGCAGGATGTCATGGAAATGCTGAATCGAGACCGTCCACCGGCCAAGGGACCGTCCGCCGGCTAAGGGTCTACCCAGCGGCCGTCCGATTTGATCAGGTCGACCAGTTCGTGGACGCCCTGTTCCTGCGGAACGCTCATCTTGACGCATTCCCGCCCACGGTAGAGCGAGATGATCCCGTTGGCGCGACCGACGTAGCCGTAATCGGCATCGGCCATCTCTCCGGGACCGTTGACGATGCATCCCATGACGGCGATATCGAGGCCAGCGAGGTGGTCGGTGGCCGCCTTGACTTCCGCCAGCACGTTTTCCAGGTTGAACTTGGTGCGCCCACAGGAAGGACATGCGATGAACTCGACCTTGGTGCGGCGCAAGCCCAGCGATTGGAGGATATCGTAACAGACCGGGATTTCGTTGGCCGGATCCTCGGCGAGTGATACGCGGATGGTGTCACCGAGCCCTTCGGCCAGCAACGTGCCGATGCCCGATGTGGACTTGATCCTGGCGTACTCGCCGTCACCGGCCTCGGTGACGCCCAGGTGCAGCGGATAATCCATGCCTTCTTCGTCCATACGGCTTGCCATGAGCCGGTTGGCCTGGATCATGACGGGCACGCGGGACGCTTTGAGGGAAACTATCAGGTTGCGGTAGTTCCGCGCCTCGCAGACCCGGATGAATTCCAGCGCGGACTCCACCATGCCGAGCGGCGTGTCTCCGTAGGTCACCGTCATGCGGTCCGACAGGGACCCGTGGTTCACGCCGATGCGCATGGCGATGTCCCGTTCCCGGCAGACCTCGATTACCGGCGCCAGGTCTTCCTCCACCTTCCGCCTTGCCGCTTCGAATTCTTCCTGCGTATACTCGATGGTATCGGCCAGTCGCTGGAACACGAACAGGCCGGGGTTGATACGCACCTTGTCGACGGACCGGGCGACTTCCTCGGCTATCCGGGTGCCCTGGTGATGGACATCGGCGACCAGTGGCACGTCCACGCCCCTCAGGTCGAGGGTATGCTTGATTTCACGCAGGCTGTGGGCATCCGCCAGCGTAGGCGTGGTCACCCGCACGATTTCACAACCGAGTTCGTGCAATCGGACGATCGAATCCACACACGCGGTCACGTCCCGCGTATTCTCCGTGATCATCGATTGCACGGCAATCGGATGCGCGCCGCCGACCGTGATGTTTCCTACGCGTACTTCACGCGTCTGTCGCCGCGGATAAGTCATCTCCATGCGGTGAACTCCTTCGCGGTGTACTCCTTCCGGCTCTTCGTAACGTACGTGACGACAAGCGATTGTCAATACCTTAATGCCGGGTTTCCGGACCACGGGTATCGTCGAAGACCGCCGGCTATGCCTCGAAGGCGCATGCCCGATCGATGGAGCGGAACAGGTCGAAGTCCGACCTGTTCAGGATCGACGCACAACAAGCGGGGAGGATGGCTGACAAGGAACTCCGGTCCCGGCGGAAATCTCCAGACAACGATCCATCCCCGCTGTGGAAACAAGGCGTCGCGGGTCTAAGGGCCGCGACCGGGGATTCTCGGAAGCATGACTACTCCTTCCTTTGGCGTCTACGACGCCTGGTGCCTTCACACACGCACCTGGTAAAGTGTTCGTAATCACGAAACCTGCTTTGCATTTTGCGTCTGAGGCGATACATGCAGTCGTAGATCATCTGTCCCATGCGTTGTACGGACACCCCCATCAATTCGGCAATGTCCTCCCTGGTCAGTTCGCCTTTCAGTTCCCTGACGTACATTTTCAGGACGGTCCGGCATCGCGGGCCCGTATAGTATTTGAGGGCGGTATGCAGCAGGTAGATCTGTTCTTCTTCTTCCAGCTTCTTGAATAACCGGCCGGGACCGTTGTTCGGATTGGAGTCTACGATCTGCAGCCCCGACTCGGTGTTCGACGCAAACCAGTCGATATCGACGAACTTGATCCCCCTCCCCCTTGCGACCCCCATCCGCGAAGGCATGGCGTCCAGACACTTGATCTTGGCGATGCGGATCACATAGGTGCTCAATGCGCTGCGGAACTCGAACTTGGGAAGACTCTGCAAGACCGCGATGAATATGTCATTGAGGATGTCTTCCTTTTCACCCGCCGGTATCCAGTACGCTTTCTTGTAAACCCAGAAGTGAACGGGCTTGTCCGACATGAAAAACGATTTGTAGAGTAGACTCTGCGCATCCGATCGACCTTCGAGGCATGCGTGTATCAGATGGATGTCTCCTGGCCTGCCTGGTTGCTTATTCATGGTCTCAAAGAAACTGCCTTTCCAATGAAAGCGCTTTAGATCGAAGGGCCGATCAAGCGCGACGGGTACATCCGGCACCGTTTGAATACCCGGTTCGAGGTATCCGGTTACGGGTATTCCACAACCCCGTCCCTGCGGCCGTAGGATCTTTCGTGATCCCGACGGTTCAAGGACGGGTGCCGGCAACTGACGCTGATTACAGTGGCACTGAAATAGACCGCTGCTCCATCCACGGGCGACGAGGACATCACAGCTTTCTTTCTGTACTGATCGAGGCGGTAGATGGTACACGCCTGTATGCATCGAAGTGCAGACCGGATACCCAGGTGCTGCTTTTCCTTCGTATCGCAAACCGGTGACAGCCCGTGGCGCCTTGTCGCGGCGGACCGGTTTCATGTGCTGTTACGATGCATCCTAAGGCCGGTTTAGTGCATGGTGAGTGAAATGCCGTACCGGCCGTTCCGTATATCAGTATATAACAATAATAATGCAAAGAACAGCTATATATAATTAAATTAATTAAAATGTGCACGTGTGCATTTTGATTTCGAAAACAGTACTTCAAGCTGCTTATATGTTTAGTCGTGGATAGTGAGCGTAAACACGAATAAAAAATGGAAACTTGACATTTCAGTGGTTTTTGCGTTAACGTGCATTAATTCAATAGTGCAGTAGTGTGTCCGTTCGCCTGGATCCAGGATTCGGTTTTGCTTCAAGTCCCAACGTCTTACGCCAGTGGATATGAGAAGGCGCGGTCCCTGAACCCGGAATTCGCCGACAACTTCATCAGGCACACCATGATCGGCGACGGAGATCTGGATCCGGTGATGGATGAACTTTCCGGTATGCCGCCTGGCGAGATGCACCAGTACATCCATGCCGGGCTGCACCAGGAGGAGGACTGGTTAAAAAAAGCGCCTGAATCCCTGCAGCGTTACTTCCGGGAGGTCGATTCGAAGGTCCCCGAATGGGTTGAATTCGAAGACTTCCGCCCCGCCGTGATCGGATTCCACAAGAACATGCCGGAAATCCTGGTCGCGTTCGTGACCGCGGCCCTGCTGGAAGGATTCACGACGCTCATAAGCAAGTCCTTCTACCTGACCGGGCGGGTTCATTCGCCCAGCGCAACCCGCCGTTTCAAGCAGAATAACCGCCACCTGCTGGAAATCTTCCTGCCCGGCGGTCTCCGTCGGGAAGGGGACGGCTACCGGCTTTCCGCCCGTATCCGTTTCGTGCATGCCATGGTACGCCGTCTGCTGAAAGACTCCGACATATGGGACACCGAGGCCTGGGGCACGCCCTTGAGTGCGGCCCATATAGCCCTTGCGGTCAGTATTTTTTCGGCACAGATCCTGAAGCATTCCATCTCGCTGGGCGCCATCTACACCCAGGAGGAAAGGGAGAGTTTCGTTAAGGTCTTTCGGTACACCGGCTTCATCATGGGCGTCCCGGAGAGCATCCTCATGAAGAACGAGGACGAAGCCCGGCTGACCATCAATATCGGATTCATGTGCGAACCCCCTCCTGACGAGCACTCCATCGCGAACGCGAACGCACTGATCCATGCCGGGCCGGCGCTGCTGAATATCACGGATCCCGACGAAGTGGCCGCCGCCCTTAAGACATTATACAATATCTCCCGTGCCCTGCTGGGACACGAACTGGCCGACGCCCTGCATTACCCGAAGAGCAGTACCCTGGGCGTGCTGTTCGCCCATCGCTTGAAAAACCGCATCAGTCGTGTGAAGAACCTGTTGTTGAAAACGAGAGGCCGGCAGACGAAACTGGACAATTTCTCGCAGATGCTTCAGCTTTCGGCCTACGACGATATCGGCATGAGCTACCGGCTTCCCGACAATGTAAAAGCGTCTGAATCCAGCAAATGGTAGCGCGATCAATTGCACCTGGATAACTACATCGACGCAATCCTGCGTCATCGCTGGCTTGTTATTTCGCTTACCTTGCTGTTCATGCTCGCCATGGCGGCCGGCGGCAGGAATATCACCGTCTCCAACGAGCATCGCGTCATGTTCGGCGAGAACAACCCCCAACTCGCCGCCTTCGATGCGCTGGAAGACATCTACTCCGTTTCGAACACCGCCCTGATCGCCATCGCACCCCGGGACGGTTCCGTCTTCACCCGCGAAGTGCTCGGCGTCGTTGAAGACCTCACCGAAACCGCCTGGTTCGCTCCGTACTCGACGCGGGTGAATTCCCTTACGAACTACTTTCACAGCGAAGCGATGGAAGACGACCTCATCGTGGGGCCGCTCGTCGAAGACGCCTCGTCGCTGAGCGAGGCAGGCCTGGATCGCGTCCGGACGATCGCGCTGGGTTCCCGGGAAGTGGTCGGACGGCTCGTTTCTCCTGACGGGCGCGTGGCCGGCCTGGCGGTAAATTTCGTGCTGGGCGACAACCCGGATCTCGCGGTGATCGAGCTGACCGACTACCTGGACGGCATGCTGGACGATGCGAGGGCGGCGAACGGGGAGGTGGACTTCTACCTGACGGGCGACGTGGTCATGAACCGGGCCTTCGCCGATGCCACCCGAGACGACCTGGAAACTCTGCTGCCCATCGTCTTCTTCCTCATCGTGATCACCTCGACCCTGCTCATGAAGTCCTTTCTGGGAACGGGTATCATCGTCGTCATGATCGGTTTCGTGATCTCGACGACCATGGGGCTTGCCGGCTGGTTCCACACCGTATTCAGCCCGGTGAATTCAGGAGTGCCCATTATCGTCATGGCGATTTCCGTCGCCCAGGCGGTCCACATCATCACCCACACCCTCTCGGGAATACGACGGGGGGAGGACCGTAACGCGGCGGTCGCGCAATCCATAAAGACGAACGCCTACCCGGTATTCCTGGCCTCGATCACCACCGCGATCGGGTTCCTCAGCCTGAACTTCTCGGATTCGCCGCCGTTTCACATTCTCGGCAACTTCGTGGCTTTCGGGGTGATCATCACGTTCTTCTACGCCATGACGCTCCTGCCCGCGCTGCTTTCGGTCCTTCCGTTGCGGGCCCGTGCCGGCAGTTTCCGGCAACCCGTCTTCTTCGATCGCCTGGGCGATTTCGTCGTTTCGCGTCGAAAGCCGCTGCTCTGGTTCGTCGGGATTCTAACGGTCGTCCTGATCACCGGCGTGCCCAGGAACGTACTGACCGACAGCTGGCCGGATTACTTCGATGAACGCTACGAGTTCCGGCGGGATACGGATTTCGTCATGGACAACCTGACCGGATTGCTGTCCATGGAGTATACGCTGGCCGCGGAGGAAGAGGGCGGGATCACCGATCCGGAATACCTGCGGCAGGTGGAGGCTTTCGCGGAATGGAACCGCAGTCAGCCCGAAGTGGGCCACGTGCAGGCCTTCACGGATATCATGAAACGGTTGAACAAGAACATGAACGGCGACGATCCGGCCTTCTTCCGGATCCCCGATGCCCAGGATCTCGCATCGCAGTACCTGCTCCTCTACGAATTGTCACTGCCCTTCGGCAGCGATCTGAACGACCGGATCGATGTGTCCAAGTCCGCGACGCGCATGACGGTTGTGATCCGTGGCCGGTCGAGCCAGGATCTGCAGGACCTGGCCGGCCGGGGCGAAAACTGGCTGCGCGAGAACGCACCCGCGCTCGCGACCGAAGCCACCGGGCTGAGCGTGGTCTTCGCCCACATCTCGCAACGCAACATCGAGTCGATGCTGCGCGGAACGGTGACCGCCATGGCGCTCATCTCGGTCATCCTCGTCCTGGTCTTCAACAGTTTTCGCTTCGGCTTCATCAGCCTGTTGCCGAATTTCGTCCCCGCGGCCATGAGTTTCGGGCTCTGGGGGCACCTGGTCGGCGAAGTGGGCATCGCCTCGTCGGTGGTCATCGTCGTCGCCTTCGGCATCGTCGTGGACGATACGATCCACTTTCTCAGCAGGTACCTTCGGGCGCGCAATGAGGAGGGCCTTTCGGCGGAAGAAGCGGTGCGCGTTACCTTCCGGTCGGTGGGCAAGGCGTTGTGGACCACGACGTTGGTCCTTTCCGCGGGGTTCCTGGCCTTCGCGGGTTCCGGTTTCCAGGTGTCGTGGGCGCTCGGGCTGCTGGTCACCATCACCATCGGCTTCGCGATCATTGCCGATTTCCTGCTGCTTCCTCCCCTGCTTATGGCGCTTGACAGGAGAAAATCATGAAAACTGACCAACCAATGCGACTGGCGCGCGGACTGCGTGCCGCCCGGTTCTGCCTCCTGGCGATGTTCTTCTTGCCGGGCATGCCGTCCCAGGAGGCATGGGCAGGCGGTCCAGGCGGTCCAGCCAGTCCAGCCGATCCAGGCAGTCCAGGCGGACCGCCCGATCCGACGGAAGAAAAAGGGCTCCAGATCGCCCGTGACGCCCGGAGCCAGGACGAGGGTTTCGGCAATTTCTCGGCCGGCATGACCATGGTCCTGCGCAACAAGAAGGGGCAGGAGAGCGTCCGCGAAGTGCGCGTGAAGGTGCTCGAGGCGGAAGACGACGGCAACAAGAGTCTCTTCGTGTTCGACCAACCGCGCGATGCCCGGGGCACCGCGCTGCTCATACACGGCCACAAGGACCGGCCGGACGACCAATGGCTCTACCTGCCTGCCCTGAAGCGCGTCAAGCGCATCAGTTCGTCCAACCGTTCGGGTTCCTTCATGGGAAGCGAGTTTACCTACGAGGACATGACGGTCCAGGAAGTGGAGAAATACACCTACCGGTACCTGCGCGACGAACCCTGCGGAGACGGCCTGGACTGCGTGGTCACCGAGCGTATCCCGGTGGAGAAGGGATCGGTCTACCGCCGCCAGCTCGTCTGGCGCGACAAGTCGGCGCTCCGAGTCTGGAAAGTGGAGTACTACGACCGCAAGGACGCCCATCTGAAAACGCTTACCGTGGGTGAGTACCGGCAGTATCTCGACCGTTACTGGCGGGCCGGCAGCATGGCCATGGTGAACCATCTGACGGGCAAGAGCACCGACCTGGTCTGGACGGATTACGAGTTCGGGACCGACATCGACGACCGCGACTTCACCCGTACCGGACTGAGGCGGGTGCGGTGATGCCCTCGCGGGCCCTGGTTCGCCTCCTGTGGTTCGGCGTCTGTCTGATCGGTGTCGCGATGCATCCGGCTTCCTCGCGCGGCCAGGCCGGAAGCTACTATACTGACCTGTCGGGCCGGTTTGCAGCGGAAAGCCGGTGGTTTCCCCAGACCGCCCTTTTCCAGGGCCAGGGTTCCCACGCAAGCGGATTCGTAGCGGAACCCAACCTCTACCTCGAAGACGAAGCGGGCCGTATCCTCAATGTGACGCCCTGGTTCCGCTACGACAGCGCGGACGACCGTAGAACCCATTTCGACCTGCGGGAAGCGTACTTCCTGCTTTCCGGCGCCGCCGGCAACGGGGAATGGGAACTCCGCCTCGGTGTCGACCGCGTTTTCTGGGGCGTGGTCGAGTCCCGCCACCTGGTGGACATCGTCAACCAGATCGACCTGGTCGAACATCCCGACGAAAAGACCCGGATGGGGCAGCCCATGGCCTACGTGACCTGGTCGTCGGACTGGGGCGTGGTGGAACTGCTGGGCATGTCCTGGCACCGGAAACGCACGTTTCCCGGCAGCGACGGCCGGCTGCGCGCTTCGGTGGTCGTCGACAATGACCTGGCGGAATACGAAAGTTCGTCCGGGAAGTGGCATCCGGATTTCGCCGCCCGCTACAGCCATACCCTGGGCCTGCTGGACTTCGGCGCCAGCGTTTTCGACGGCACGGCCAGGGAGCCTTCCTTCGGCCTGTGCTTTGACTGCGGAGCGCCGTCCGGTCTGCCCGGGTCACCCGGCAAGTCCGGATCGTCTGGTCTGACAGTGCCCGTGCCCGTTCTCTATCCCATATACAATCAGATCCGCCAGTTCGGCCTGGACGCCCAGTGGACCACCGGGTCCCTGCTGTTGAAGCTGGAAGCGATCAGGCGGTCCGGAGCGCGCAACCTGGCAGGCGTGGAAGAGACCTTCAACGCCTTCGTGCTGGGCGGCGAGTACACGTTTTTTTCCTTGTGGAATACGGACGCCGACCTTACCCTTTTCGCCGAATGGGACCGTGACGGACGCGGCCGACGCGCGACCAATTTCTATGAAAACGACCTCTTCGCCGCCCTTCGGCTCATGCTGAACGATGTCCAGGGTACGGAGATGACGGTGAGTGTGCTGCACGATCTCGACAAGCGCCAGCGCATCTACGGTCTTGAACTGGCGCGCCGGCTGTCGGATGCCTTTTCTCTGGACCTGGGAGCGGTCGCGATCACCAACATCGACCAGGACGATCTGTACTACGATCTCCGGCAGGACGGTTTCGTTCAACTGGGTATCCATTACCATTTCTGACACCGACGACGACTACCGGAATCATGCCCAAACTGGTTCAAGGCATATGGCCGGCGCTCTGCACGCCCTTCGATGAAGGACTTGAGCTGGCTCCCGGCCGGGTGGCGCCCCTGGTACGTCACCTGGTGGACGCCGGCAGCGACGGTTTTTTCATCACCGGAGGCACGGGCGAGGGCCGGCAGATGTCGGTCGCAGAACGGCGTCGGATGTGCGAGACCGTAACCCGTGACGTCGCGGGCCAGGTCCCGGTGGTCTTTCACGTGGGCGGCACGACCACGGAGGATGCCGTCCTCCTCGCGTCGGAGGCCGGCGCGCTGGGTGCGGACGCCGTGGCTTCCGTCGCCCCCGCGAACCAACCCAACGACCTGGCGGCCGCCGTACGACACTATGCCGCCATCGGAGGCGTTTCCGAGGTCCCGTTCTACGTCTACTGGCTCGCGCGCGACGTGGACGGGCAGGTCTCGCCCGGGCAGTTCCTGGAGGCCATGGATTCGGTGCCCAATTTCGCGGGCATCAAGTTCACGGACCCGAACTTCTTCGTGTTTCAGCAGCTCGTGGACCTGGCCGGGGGCAGGCTGAACGCCATCACCGGGCCGGACGAGATGTGCGTGGCGGGGTTCGTGATGGGCAGCGACGGGGCCATCGGTTCCACGTACAACATCATGCCCCGGATGTTCCTGCGTATGTACGACGCCTTTCGAAACGGCCGGATACAGGAAGCCATGGCACTGCAGGTACAGGCCAACCGGGTCATCGCGCTACTGATTTCGGTGGGGGTCCTTGCCGGGATCAAAAAGATGCTCGAATGGCGCGGAGTACCCGTGGGGCCGCCGCGCCCGCCCACCGCCCGGCTGTCCGCGGAAGAGGAAGACCGGCTGCGGACCGGCCTGGAGGCACTGGATTTCGACGTAGTATAGTTCACGCAGGCGGGGCCGTCTCGATCCAATCGTTGGGGGCCCGCCGGGAGCATCGCAACCCATGTCCATGCCCGAAAAGATGAAACACCTGGACGCGCTGCGAAAACAGGCGGCCGAAGGCGGCGGGCAGCGCCGTATCGACCGGCAGCACGAGGCCGGGAAATGGACCGCCAGGGAACGGGTGGCCTTTCTCCTGGACGAGGGCAGTTTCGAGGAGATCGGCGCCTTCGTGACCCACGACTGCCAGGATTTCGGCATGGAAGGCACGGAAGTGCTCGGCGACGGCGTGATTACGGGCTACGGCACCATCGACGGCCGCAGCGTCTACGTCGTGTCGGAGGACTTCACCGTATTCGGCGGTTCGCTGGGCCAGGCCTACGGAGAGAAGATCTGCAAGGTCATGGACCTCGCCATGAAGAACGGTGCGCCGGTCATCAGCCTGAAGGACTCCGGCGGCGCCCGTATCCAGGAAGGGGTGGTCAGCCTCGCGGGCTACGCCGACATCTTCCTGCGCAACGTCATGGCTTCCGGCGTGATCCCGCAGATTTCGGTGATCATGGGACCCTGCGCCGGCGGCGCGGTCTACTCTCCGGCCATGACCGACTTCGTATTCATGGTGGAGGATACCAGCTACATGTTCATCACCGGACCGGACGTGATCCGCGCGGTGACCCACGAAGAGGTGACCTTCGACGAACTGGGCGGCGCGCACGTCCATAACTCAGTGACCGGCGTGGCCCATTTTTCGGCGCCGGACGAACCCTCGTGCCTTTCCATGGTGAAGGAGCTCCTGGCGTTCCTGCCGTCGAACAACATGGAAGACCCACTGAGGACAGCGTCCACGGACGACCCGGACCGGATGGACGAGGAACTTGCTCGCATCGTGCCGGACGACGCCAACAAACCCTACGACATCAAGGACGTTATCCACCGGGTGGTGGACCACGGCGACTTCTTCGAAGTGCATGGCGAGTTCGCCGACAATATCGTCGTGGGGTTCGCCCGGTTCAACGGCCGTACAGCCGGGATCGTCGCCAACCAGCCCGCTTCGCTCGCCGGCGTGCTGGACATCGACGCGTCCGTGAAGGGTGCGCGGTTCGTGCGCTTCTGCGACGCCTTCAACATCCCCCTGGTGGTCTTCGAGGACGTGCCCGGGTTTCTGCCCGGCGTAAGCCAGGAGCACGGCGGCATCATCAAGGAAGGCGCCAAGCTGCTCTACGCCTTCTGTGAAAGCACGGTGCCCCGGCTGACCGTGGTCACGCGCAAGGCCTACGGCGGCGCCTACTGCGTGATGAACAGCAAGCAGATACGCGCCGACATCAACTACGCCTGGCCGTCCGCGCAGTTCGCGGTCATGGGTCCGGAAGCCTCGGTGAATGTGCTCTACCGCCGGGAACTGGCCGAGGCGGATGACCCCGACGCCCTGCGCGAGGAACTGACCGCCGAGTTCCGGGAGAAGTTCGACAGTCCCTACGTCGCTGCGAAAATCGGGTATATCGATGAAGTGATCCAGCCCCAGGAGACCCGTCCACGTATCATTGCCGCGCTGGAGATGCTGAAGAACAAGCGTGACGCGAATCCTCCCAAGAAACACGGGAACATCCCGCTGTAAGAGGATACATGATCCGTAAAATCCTGATCGCCAACCGCGGAGAGATCGCCGTCCGGGTGATCCGCACGTGCCGGGAAATGGGCATCGAATCGACGGCCGTCTTCTCCGAGGCGGACCGCACCGCCCTGCACGTCCAATTCGCCGACGAAGCCTTCTGCATCGGCGACGCGCCGTCTTCGGACAGTTACCTCCGCGTGGACCGGATCATCGAGACGGCAAAGAAGGCCGGCGCCGACGCGGTTCATCCGGGATACGGGTTTCTTTCCGAAAACGGGGAATTCGCCGATCGCTGCGCGGAGGCCGGCATCACGTTCATCGGCCCTTCCGGCGAGGCGATGCGGACCATGGGAAGCAAGACGGCGGCGCGAAAGACCATGCGCGAGGCCGGGGTGCCCGTCGTACCCGGGACCGAAGAAGGGATCGGCAGCGACGAGGAAGCCCTCGGCGCGGCGGAATCCATCGGCTATCCGGTCCTCGTGAAGGCGGCCATGGGCGGCGGCGGCAAGGGCATGCGCGTCGTGGAATCCCCGGACGACCTGGCCGGCGCGCTCCGGACCGCGCGGTCCGAGGCCCAGTCCGCCTTTGGCGACGCCACGGTCTACCTGGAGAAATACCTGGTGGAACCCCGCCACGTGGAATTCCAGGTCCTCGCCGACCGGCACGGGCATGCGGTGCATCTCGGCGAGCGGGAGTGTTCGATCCAGCGCCGCCACCAGAAGCTCATCGAAGAATCGCCCTCCTGCATTCTCGACGATACGCTGCGGAACGCCATGGGAGAAGCGGCCGTACGGGCCGCCGAAGCTGTCCAGTACACCAACGCCGGTACCGTGGAGTTCATCGTCGACCAGGACCGTCAGTTCTATTTCCTCGAGATGAACACCCGTCTCCAGGTCGAGCACCCGGTCACCGAATTGAGAACGGGGCAGGACCTGGTCCGGCGACAGATAGAAATCGCCGCCGGCATGCCCCTCCCCTTCAGGCAGGAAAACGTGCGCCTGCTCGGCGCGGCCCTGGAATGCCGCATCTCCGCCGAGGATCCCAATGCGCAGTTCATGCCCTCGGTCGGCGTGGTTACGCGCCTGAGCGAGCCGGGCGGTCCCGGTGTCCGACTGGACAGCGGATTCTGCGCGGGATATGAGGTGCCGATTTACTACGATCCCATGATCGCCAAGCTCATCGTATGGGCCGAGAAGCGGGAAGAAGCGATCGCCCGCATGAAAAGAGCCCTGGGAGAATACGATATCGGCGGTATCAAGACCACCATTCCGTTTCACCTCCGAGCCCTTTCCGATCCCCGTTTCATTTCCGGCGACTATTCCACCTCTTTTGTCGAGACCATGGGCCCTGACGAAGACGCGGGGGCCGATGAGCGTCATATCGCCGCCGCCTTCGCCGCCATCATGAAGCACCGGGAAGCGAGACGGGCGGTGCCGTCCGGGACCGGCGGGGATGGATCCGACGGTTCCGGAGAGAGTCCGTGGAAACTGACCGGCCGGCGCGAAGCCATGCGCAGGGGCCGATGACGGCCTTCCCGCCGCGGGCTGCCCGCCATGGACTGCCCGGTTCGTGAGGCGGCGAAAGGGTGCACATTGAGCTATCTGGTCACCATACAGGGCACGACATACACCGTCAGCCTGGATGACCGGGAAGGCCGGGTCGCGCTGCAAATCGACGGCCGGCCGGTGGAAATCGACATGGCCTCGATTCAGGGGGATCAGCTCTATTCCCTGCTCATCGAAGGAAGGTCCTATACGGCGGTAGCGGCGACCTGGGGCGAGCAACGGGAGGTCAGGGTCAACGGCATATCGTCCGTGGTCACCGTGGAAGACGAACAACTGGCCCGGTTGCGCGGCCAGGTCAAGACCCGCCGACGCGCCGGGGGCGAACAGATCAAGGCGCCCATGCCCGGCCGCGTCGTGTCGATTTCCGTAGCGGTGGGCGATACGGTGGAGACCGGCCACGGTGTGGTCGTCATCGAAGCCATGAAGATGGAGAACGAACTGCGGGCCCACGCCGGCGGCACGGTCAAGGATATCCGGGTCGGCGAAGGGGACACGGTAGACAAGAACGACGTGCTGGTGGTCATCGCGGACTGAAAGGGCGCCGGGCGGAAGAGCGAGTCGCGCGGCATCGCGTAGCGCGCGGCCTGGATCGGATCAAGCGGGTACGTAAAGGACGGTTACATGCGACTGGGTGTCGTGGGTTACGTCCCGGGAGATCCCCGGGCCGTCACGGCAGCGGTGTTGAAAAAGGCCCTGGACCTGGGCGTCACCTCGGTCTGCTACCACGGCTCCGGCGAGTTCCTGGACGAACTGACGCCGGCGGACTACCACCGCGCCAACGCGCTCTATGATGATCTGGACCTGGAACTGGCCCAGTTCGGCATTGGCTACCGTGAGTGCCTCTTCGACCCGGACGGATCGGTGCGTGACCGGGTCGTATCGACCATAGGCCGCGGCATCGAAGCGGGCAGGGCGCTCAGGGCCCACAACGTATTGATCCGAACCGGCAGCCTGAATCCGGCGGGGTCCTACGACCCTGCGCCCGAGAACCACGAACCGGGACGGCTCGACGTGCTGATCGACACCCTGTCACGGGTCGCGGACAAGGCGGAGGAGGAGGGGATGACCGTCGTGATCGAGACCCATGCGCTCACGATCATGGGGTCGCCGGAGATCAACCGGCAGGTGGTTGAAGCCGTCGGGTCCGATCGCATGCGCGTGGTCATGGATTTCGTGAACCACTTCCAGTCCCTGGACCAGGCCTATCACAGCACGGAACGCCTGAACCACATCTTCGACGTCATGGGGCCGATCTCGACGGTCTGCCACATCAAGGACATCAGCGTGGAACCCGGCTTCGTCCTCCACATGAACGAGGAAGTGCCCGGCGCCGGCGTGCTCGACCTGGTCACGGCCGTGCGGCGGTGGGAGGAGATTCAGCCGGAAGGCTACATGCTGGTGGAGCATTTGCCCGAGGACAAGATCCCGACAGCCGTCGCGAACGTCCGGCGCATCGCGGCGGAGGCCGGGGTGGAAATTGTCTGACGGTACCGCAGAGGACAGGAGTCTACGTCCCGAATGACGCCTTCACCGCTTGCACCAGCCCGTCCCCCAGCGGCACATCAATCATCTCGCCCGACCGCCTTATCTTGAGTTCCACTACGCCTTTTTCCACCCCGCGCCTGCCCACGGTCAGCCTCACCGGAATGCCCATGAGGTCCGCGTCGTTGAACTTCACTCCGGCGCGATCGTCGCGGTCGTCGAAGAGCACTTCGAGTCCCGCCGAGACCAGGGTTTCGTAAACCGTTTCCGCCACGTCAGATAGGCGGAGATCGCCGCCGGACAGGTCGATGACGACCACCTGGAATGGTGCCGCGGCCGCGGGCCAGCAGATGCCGTTGTCGTCGTGGTGGCGCTCCACGATCGATGCCATGAGGCGGTCGATGCCGATCCCGTAGCACCCCATGACGATAGGGCGGGAGACATTCTCCTGATCCAGATAGCTTGCGTTCATGGCCTCGCTGTACTTGACTCCGAGCTTGAAGATGTTTCCGACTTCGATACCCTGGTCGGCCCGGAGGCCAGCGCCGCAGGCGGGGCAGGCGTCTCCGTCGCCGGCCGCGGCGATGTCCGCGACGATATCGGCTTCGTAGTCCCGTCCGTAGTTCACATTGCGCACGTGATAATCGATCCGGTTGGCTCCCGCGACCAGGTTGAAGCAGGCCGGGATCAGATCGTCGACGACGAGGAGCGATCGGTACCGGTCAATGCCGAGCGGGGAACCGAAGCCGGGTTCCGCGCCGACGGAACGTATCTCCTCCGGCATGGCCGGCCGAAGCTGGAGCGCTCCGACCGCATTGGCCAGCTTGGTATCGCTGAGTTCCATGTCTCCCCTGAGCACGGCAAACACGAACCGATCCGCCGGCCCGTCCTGTTCGTCCGCGACGGTGGCGACCATGAACACGGCCTTGGCGGTCTTCGTCGCCGGGATGTCCAGGTACCGGGCAAGATCGTCGATCGTAGCGGTGCCCGGCGTGTGGATGTCCTCGAGGGGCAGCCGCTCCTCGGCGGGCGGGCGGTCTTTCGCGAATCGCGCAACCTGCCTGTTTGCACGGTAACCGCAGGCTTCGCAGGACAGGATCGTGTCTTCGCCGGACGGCGCCGGTTCGATGAACTCGTGGGCGTCCGATCCGCCCATCATCCCCGGGTCGCTGCGCACCGCCACCGCGTCTAGTCCGCAGCGCCTGAATATGTTGGTATAGGCCTGAAAGACCTTCTCGTACCAGTCGTCCAGATCCCCGGCATCCACGTGAAAAGAGTATCCGTCCTTCATCGTGAACTCGCGCATGCGGATCAGCCCGCCTCGCGGCCGCGGCTCATCTCTGAACTTGGTTTGGATCTGGTACAGCAGGCAGGGCATTTGACGATAGCTTCTGATCACGTCGCGTATCAGGGACGTCACCACCTCTTCGTGGGTCATCGCCAGGCACAGATCGCGGCCGTTCCGGTCCTTCAGCCGGGCCATGTCGCTCCCGATCTGCTGCCACCGGCCGCTCTCCCGCCAGAGATCCGCCGGCTGCACCACGGGCAGCGCCACCTCCAGGCCGCCGATAGCGTCCATCTCTTCCCGGACGATCTCTTCGATGCGTCGTTTGACTCGCAGGCCGAGGGGCAGGTAGGCGAAGATGCCGGAAGCCACCTGCCGGACGAGACCCGCGCGAAGGAGCAGCTGGTGGCTGGGGGTTTCGGCGTCGCCCTGTGCCTCGCGCAGCGTTTGAAAGAAGAACTTTGAGAGACGCATGAACAGCACCGTAACCGGTTCCCGGGCCAGCCGGGCGGTGATGATTCGGACATGCCTTCGGACGATGCATAAACGGTTGCTTACGAACCGCCTGCAGGTATATTCAAGAAAGGATTTAAGCGCGGTGATTACAAGCGGTAAACTTGGAACCTGGAGACAAGGACAAACCCGTGATGACCGGTCAGGCGGCGGACCGCGTTCCCGCGACGGCGGACCGCATACCCGTCGCGAATGGTTACTGGAAAAGCGCCATTACGGCGAAGACGATGGGTGCCCGGACTCCGCTCTACGACGTGCAGTGGAACGGCGACGGCACGGGCCTGGTCTGGCTGGAACAGCGTTCGGATACCGGTGTGCTCGTTTGCCGCAACGGCACCGACGCGCCGTACGACCTGACGGACGGCCATCCGGTCCGGGGCGGCGTGGGCTACGGGGGCGGTGATTTCACCGTGGCCGATGACTGGGTCGTGTTCGCCGAAAAGGACGGCAGGCTGTACCGCCAGTCCCTGGCTCCGGGAACGGCCAGGCCGATCACGCCCGCCTTCGGCGCGGCCGCTTCGCCCACCGTGTCACCGGATGGAAAGCGGGTGCTGTACGTCCATACCTGTGAATCGGTAGACGTCATCGCCCTGGTCGACGGCGAGGGCAGCGGATGGCCGGTGAACCTGGTGCGCGGCGCTGATTTCTACATGCAGCCGGCCTGGCATCCCGACGGCGAGCGGATCGCCTGGATCGAGTGGGACCAGCCGCAGATGCCCTGGGACGGCACGAGGCTGAAGGCCGCCCGGATCGATTCCGCCCGCCGCGCGCTGGAAGACGAGCGGTTGATCGAAGGAGATACGGATACGCCGGTATTCCAGCCCGCCTACTCTCCGGACGGCAAGTGGCTTTCCTACATCGTTACGGAAGGAGAGTGGGAAAACCTGGTCGCGCTGGACCTCGATACGGGCGAGCGGCGCGTCGTGGCCGGGGGCGTCACCCTGGCCGACCCGGCCTGGGTGCAGGGCGTGCGGGTCTACGGCTGGGGGCCGGACGGCGATACCCTTTACTACCGCAGCAACGAAAAGGGTTTCGCGTCATTGTGGAAGGTCTCCGTGGCGTCCGGCCGGAAGACGAAGCTCGAAATGCCCCGGTACACCTGGATGATGCAGATCGCCGTCTCCCCTGTCCGGGATACCGTGGCCTGTATCGCCTCTTCGTCCATCGTACCGGAACGCGTGGTCACCCTGGACGAAAGCGATCATACGGAGCATCGCCATACGGAGCATCGCCACACGGTGCATCGCCGCAGCCAGTCGGAGATGATCCCCGCAGCCGACCTCTCCGTTCCCGAATCGATTACCTGGAAGAACCTGGACGGGGGCGAGGTGCACGGACTCTACTATCCACCGGCCAGCAGCCGGTTCTCCGGGTCTGGAAAGCCGCCGGCCATTGTCAGCATCCACGGGGGACCGACCGGCCAGCATCGGACGGACTATTCCGCCGAGATCCCTTTCTTCACCAACCGGGGCTATGCCTGCCTGTATGTCAACTACCGCGGAAGTACGGGTTACGGGCGCAGTTACATGACCGCCCTGCGCGAGCACTGGGGCGAGTACGACACAGAAGACGCCGTCAGCGGCGCCCTTGCCCTCGTGGATCGTGAACTCGCCGATCCGGACCGCATCGTCATCAAGGGCGGCAGCGCGGGAGGTTTTACCGTACTGAACGCCCTGGTCCATCACCCCGGAGTCTTCCGGGCCGGCCTGTGTCTCTACGGCGTGACCAATCTCTTCGGCCTGGCCACGGATACACACAAGTTCGAGGCGAAGTACCTGGACCTGATGGTGGGGACGCTGCCCGAGCACAGCGACCGGTACCAGGCCTGGTCGCCCATCTTCCACGCGGACAGGATCCGCGATCCGGTCGCCATATTCCAGGGCAGCGAGGACAAGGTGGTCCCCCCGGACCAGGCCGAATCGATCGTCGAGGTCCTCAAGCGGAACAAGGTGCCCCACATCTACCGGTTGTACGAAGGCGAGGGGCACGGCTGGCGCAAAGTCGAAACCATCGTTTCCTTCTACGACGACGTGGAACGGTTCCTGAAGCGGTACGTACTCTGATGCGGTGGATACAGAAGCAGATTACCTTGACCCCAGGCCCCGGGGCTACCACCTGGTGACGAATGAGATCACCGGCCAGGTCCCCGCGCTGGCGGATATCGATGTCGGCATCGCCCACGTCTTCATCTGCCACACCTCCGCTTCCCTCACCATCAACGAGAACGCGGCGCCCGACGTCCGGGGCGACTTCGAGCGCCACATGAACGTCCTGGTCCCCGAGCACCAGCCGTACTACCGTCATGACGAGGAGGGACCGGACGACATGCCGGCGCACATCAAGGCCTCGATGATGGGCAGCAGCGTGTCCATTCCCGTCACCGCCGGCCGGCTGAACCTGGGGGTCTGGCAGGGCATCTATCTCTGCGAACACCGGGACCGCGGCGGCGCGCGGCGTCTGGTGGTCACCATATACGGCAGTCCAGCCTGAAAGGATCTTCGTGGGAACCCTGGCGGATAAACTGACCGGCCTGTTTGCCGACGCCTTTGAATCGGCCGGCTATGATCGAAGCTATGGCGAAGTGCGGGTATCGGACCGGCCGGACCTGTGCCAGTTCCAGTGCAACGGGGCGCTTGCGGCGGCCAAACAGTACCGGGCCAACCCACGTCAGATTGCACAGAACGTGGTCGATTCCATCTCGGCGCCGGCCTTGTTCGAAGATCTTTCGCTCGCCGGACCGGGCTTCATCAACATCGTGCTGCAGGATGACTACATCGCCGCCCACGTCCAGGAAGTGTACGAGGACGACAGGCTGGGCTGCGAAATCACCGGGACGCCCGGCCGGATCCTCGTAGACTACGGGGGGCCCAACGTGGCCAAACCGCTCCACGTCGGCCATCTCCGGGCCGCCATCATCGGCGAGAGCATCGTGCGGATCTGCCGCTTCCTGGGCCACGATGTGATCGGCGACGTGCACCTGGGCGACTGGGGTCTGCAGATGGGTCTCATCATCGAGGGCCTCCGGGACCGCCAGCCCGGCCTGCCCTATTTCGACGCCGGTTACTCGGGGCCGTATCCCGATGAGCCCCCCGTGACCATAAGTGACCTGGAGGAGTTGTATCCCCAGGCCAGCGAAAGAGAAAAAAGCGACCAGGAATTCGCCGAGGCCGCGCGTCAGGCCACGGTGGACCTGCAGGCCGG
Source organism: Gemmatimonadota bacterium (assembly GCA_009838645.1). Lineage (NCBI taxonomy): Bacteria > Pseudomonadati > Gemmatimonadota > Gemmatimonadota bacterium. Next base: position 156,924 of record VXRC01000029.1, read on the forward strand.
ACGGCCGGGTTACCGCGCGCTGTGGCAACATTTCCGTGACGTGTCCGTCGACGACCTCCGGCAGAGCTACGAACTGTTGAACATCCATTTCGACTTGTGGCTTGGAGAGAGCGATACCCAGGACCGGCTTCTTGGTCTGATTGAACGATTGAAGGCGGAGGGATACGCCACGGAAAGCCGGGGCGCACTGGTCGTAGAGGTCGACGACTCGGAGGACAAGGAATCGATCCCGCCACTGATGCTGGAGAAGACCGACGGCGCTGTGCTGTACGGCACGACCGATCTGGCGACCATAAACCAGCGCGTGGAGCAATTCCAGCCCGACTGCATCCTATACGTAGTCGACAATCGGCAGCGGCAGCATTTCATACAGGTATTCAAGGCTTCCTACAAGACGGGCGTGGCGCCGGAGACGACGCGGTTGGAACACAACGGCTTCGGGACCATGAACGGTAAGGACGGGAAACCCTTCAAGACCCGCGAGGGCGGGATCATGAAGCTGAAGGACCTGATCGGGCTGGTGACCGACCACGCCATGGCGCGCATCGAGACCATCGAATCGGTCCGCGAATACGACGAGGACGAGAAGGAGCAAATCGCCCGCATCGTGGGCGTAGCCGCCCTGAAGTACGCCGACCTGATGAACCACCGCACCAAGGACTACGTCTTCGACCTGGACCGGTTTTCATCCTTCGAGGGCCGCACGGGGCCCTACATCCTCTACGCCGCCGTCCGGATCAAGTCGGTGTTGCGGCGGGCGGGCGAACGCGGCCTCCAGCCAGGCGGGATCATGGCGCCCCGAAGCGAGTCGGAACGCGACCTGGACCTAAAGCTGTCCGAATTGCCCGCGGTGGTCGACCTGGCCTTCGAAACCCGGGCGCCGAACCACCTGTGCGAGTATGCCTTCCAGCTGGCCACGGCCTATAACCGGTTCTACCATACCCACCACATCCTGAACGAGGAAGATGCGGACCGCCGGGCCTCCTGGCTCGCCCTGTCGGGGGTCACGCTGCGCGTGCTGGAGCGGGTGCTGGACCTGCTCGGTATCGAAGTACCGCGGCGCATGTAGCAAGCCGAAGCGAATGTACAACCCGCGGCGCATGTAGCAGGCCGCGACGCATGTAGCAGGCCGCGACGCATGTAGCAACAGGTAGAAAACCATACTCAGGGATCGTCAGTCTGTGAATATCGTATACCTCCATTCCCACGATACGGGCCGGTACATACAACCCTACGGCCACGCCATTCCCACACCCGCCCTGCAACGACTGGCGGAGGACGGGGTCCTTTTCAGGTCGGCCTACTGCGCGAACCCGACCTGTTCCCCGAGCCGGGCGGCCCTGCTCACCGGACAGTGGGCCCACAGCTGCGGCATGTTCGGCCTGGTCAACCGGGGATGGTCGATCCACCATCCCGAGCGGCTCATCATGCACACGCTGCGCGAGGCGGGATACGATACGGTGATGGCCGGATTCCAGCACGTGGTGATGAACCTGGATGACGCCGGGTGGTCCCGCATACTGCCGAGGAAGGCCGGTGACGACAAGGCGCCCACCGAGGAACTCGCCGTCTCCTTCCTGTCCGAACCCCATGATCGCCCGTTCTTCCTGGACGTGGGCTTCGGCGAAACCCACCGCAGGGGAGCGGGCTTCGCACCGCAACCCGATGGGGAACCGCCGGCCGATCCCCGTTTCGTACGTCCGCCGGCACCGTTCCCCGATACGCCGGAACTTCGTCGGGACATGGGCCTGTTTATCGATGCCGCACGCACGCTCGATCGCAAGATGGGGCGCGTGTTGGAGGCCATCGACCGGTACGGGCGGAGGGACGACACCCTGGTCGTCTGCACCACCGATCACGGCATCGCCTTCCCCATGATGAAATGCCACCTCACCGACCACGGCATGGGCGTCATGCTCATCCTGCGCGGTCCCGCGGGATACAGCGGCGGCAAAGTGATCGATGGCATGGTAAGCCAGATCGACCTGTTTCCTACCCTTTGCGAGCTGGCCGGGATCGAGCGGTCGGCCTGGCCGGATTGGCTGCAGGGCGTTTCACTGGACCCGCTCGTCCGTGGTGAAGCCACGGAGATCCGGGAAGAAGTCTTCGCCGAGGTCAATTACCACGCGGCCTACGAGCCCCAGCGGGCCGTGCGGACGCACCGCTGGAAGTACATCCGGCGATGCGGAGACCGCGAACTTCCCGTCATGACGAACTGCGACGCATCGATCACGAAATCGACCCTGATCGAGCAGGGCTGGCGCGACCGGACCGTGCCTCGTGAACGGCTGTACGATACCGTGTTCGATCCAAACGAAACCAACAACCTGGCCGGCCAGCCCGAATCCGCGGACGCGTTGCGCGACCTGCGCGCCCGATTGGACCGCTGGATGGTTTCCACGGGCGATCCCCTGGTCGATCACGAAGTCGTACCTCCGGACCCCGGGGGCGTGTTGAACAGCCCCGCCGACCTGTCGGCGGCCGATGACCCCCAGTATCCCGTCTGAGCCATGCAACCTGTCTATCTGAACCATTTGCTCATCTTCCTGGACGCGGAGACCTACCGTTCCATCGGCGCGTCCGGGTTTCTGAACGGGCACTTCGCCTGTTCCGAAGAGCGGACGACCCACGACCAGGCCACGGACATGTCGTGGACCGGCCGCTACTACTACGGCCGCGAGACCTATTTCGAGTTCATGGATCCGGGCCGTACCTCCTGGGCGCCCCGCGACGCCATCGCTTTCGGCATAGAGCAGGAGGGCGGATCAGAGGATCTCGCCGGCCGCCTGGAAAGGGCGTTGAAACGGGATATCACGCGGTTCAAGCGGAAGAGAAGGTACGGGGACCAGGACATCCCGTGGTTCTGGACGGTCGACATACCCCGTAAGGACGACGCCCGGTTGATTTCCTGGGTGATGGAATACGATCCCGAATTCCTGGACCGCTGGGCACCGCACCTTCCTCCGGAAAAGCCTGGCGCGGGGACGGCCGGCATCGCCAGAAGCGGGTTCCTGACCCGTTACCGTTCCGCCATCGGCGACGACCTGCCTGGCCGGCTGTTCCGGGACATCACGTCGGTGACCGTGACGCTGCCGCCCGATGAGGCGGACCTGCTCGAGGCTGAGCTAGGGGTGTACGGATACGCTGCGAAGAAGATGGACCGTCCCGCTGTACCGGGTGCGGACGATGGCGCGGGGTTTGCGCCGAGCCCGGACGATGGCGCCGGTACGGGACCGGATTCGGCGGTCCGCATCGCGGCGGGGAAGACGGTAGATCAGTCCGGTGCGGGGCCTTCCGGGATCGAGAAACGCACATCCTTCCGCGGCCCGGACCTCGACATCGTGGTGGAATGGGCATCCCGTACCGGCGGTCCTGCCGTGGCTCGCGCCGACCCTCCCGCGGAAGGCGCGGACCCTGCCGTGGCTCGCGCCGACCGCACCGGGTCCGCGGCTCGCGCCGACCGCACCGGGTCCGCGGCATCCGGGCTCTTCGGCGACGGTTTCGGCATCACCGAATTCTCCATGAAGACGCAGCCAGTCTCGGTCACCACGACCCACACCTTTGGCCCCGCGTGCCGCCTTACCGTGGACAGGACGGGGAGAGCAGCCTGGTCGTTCAGGCCGGACGCTGGGTGATATCAGCAGTCGGACGCTGGACAGGTCCTGCACAGGTGCCGGTTCACGAGATGGGTCGTCGCGAGCAGGACGCCTCCGGCTACGTGGAGGACTACTTCGAAGTTCCCTTCGGCCGCCAGGAAACCCGTTACGATTACTCCCACGGCCAATACGAGGGTGAGAAACGCCCTCCATCTCTTGTGGTGCCTCACGCCCGAAACCACACTCCCGGCTGCGAGCAATACCGCGCCGATTATGGCGTACTCGGCGGGCTCTCCGGCCAGGAATCCGAGGCCCACGAGCGGCAGGAACGTCACCACCATCGGCAAGGCCAGGCAATGGATCGCACATGCGGACGAGACGAACACGCCGATGTTGTCAACGGTTCCTCGATTGATCTGATGGTTCATTTCTTATCTGATTCTCCTGTGGGATAATCCCGGGGCCGGCTCATCAGGCGCCACGAAATCCCGGGCCCGGCTCATCAGGCGCCACGGAAATCCCGGGCCGGCTCAACCTGTGCCCCGGACCTTGCCGAGTCCGACCCAGGCACCCGCACTTACCAGCCCAACCAATACGATCAGTGCCGATAGCGGTACCGTCGCGCGCTGACCCACGTCGCCTAATGACTCGTCTACGAAATTGAAAGCCGGTAACGTGGGAAGCACATCGGCCGACATCTGCTCCCCGGCCAGAATTGCCGGTACGAAGAACGACTGCCACTGACCGGCGTACGCTCTCACCTGAGCCTGAAACCGTGCAAACCGCGAATCACCCGTTCCCGCCGCGTCGATCAGCATCTCCTGGAGCAGGAGTGCGGGGGAGAGAAACCGGTAGCGGCGGATCAGGTCATTCTGCTCGTCACGTCCCAACCTGTGTCGCTCAGACACCTCTTCCAGGCGCTGGTTCACTGCGTCTGTCGCGGCCCAGGCGAGCGCGGCCCGGTTGGGTTCATCGGTCGCGTCTCCACCGGTCAGTTCGGGATGGTCCTCGAGGTAACGGGCAAGCAGTTCGCTGCGGCGGTTCACCGCGTCGTTTGAGGCTTCGCGCTGGGCAGTAATCATCTCCACCCGCGACGGGAGCGGATGGAGCAGGCCCGCGGCGATGTTGATGGCGGCTGGCAGCACCACCACCAGGACAAGCCAGGCCCCCACCAGCACCGTGGCGTTCCAGGAGGATGACCGGCCGAGGCTGTTTACCCAGGCGGTGAGTGCGAACCAGAACAGCGCGTACACCGTCAGCGCCGCGCACCACAGAAGTATCCTGCCGAGCGGCCCCGTAGATCCGAAACCTCCCGAGATGAGTATTCCGATCAAAGACACCCCGATGGCCGCGGCCAGGACCAGCATGGCGCGGAAGGCGAGCTTCGCGGTCACGAACCGGCGCGCCGATACGGGCTGAGAAAGCGTAAGGGCCAGGGTGCCCTGTTCGCGTTCCCCTGATAGCACGTTGAAACCCATGGCCAGTATGAGCAGGGGCAGCAGGTAGATCGCGACGAAGGCCAGGTCGAATCGTCCCACCATGAGATTGAGTGGGTTCTCCACCTCGCCGTTTTGCAGGAACGTGGATTCGTTGGTATAGATACTGACATCGTAGTAGTAAGGCAGCAGGTCGCTTTGTCCTACCGCCAGGGCGGTCAAGGGGCCGGGATCCAGCGCGACGGACCGGGCGCCCTGGCGGCCACCCATGACGTTGGCGGCGCGGGGGTCGCGGAAGGGGGAGGACGGTTCGGCTCCGTCTTCGATGGCGGCCAATTCCTGTTCCAACGCATTGATACGTTGGACATTCCCGTCCCGGACGACCTGTACCGTGTGATCCTGGAAGCGCACCCAGGCCATGCCGTTGGCCAGCGCGTAGGCAAAGAGGACGACGAAAAGGGGCAGGACGATCCGCAGGACTCGGTCTGCCGCGAGCAGCCGCCACTCGTTGAGCAGGATGGTTTTTATGGTCTTGGTCTGCATGATCAGGCCACCTCCGCACGGCGAACGGCGTACCTGACCACCACAAACGCACCGGCCAGCCACAGTCCGAGCATCAGGAGCGAAAGGGCCCGGTTCTTCAGGACCCACGACACTTCCGGCGCGTCGTACCGGAAGGGCGGCGTCTGCGACCAGAGATCGGCGGAGGCGAGGTAGACTTCACCAGTACGGGAGTTTTCGGTCAACTCGCCGTTCAGGCGCTCCACCAGATCCCTCCGGTATTGCTCCGCGGCGGAGGCGAAGTGGCGGTGCTGTTCGACATCGGTACCGGCCAGGCCCATGGAGAGCGTCCTGACCGCCAGCAGGGGTGCCGTCACCGCGAGCGCTTCATGTACATATCCCTGGCGCTCGAAGGTGTCCCAAAGAGCGCCGTAGTTCCGGTCGAAGATCTGGTCGCCGAATCTCTCGCTTTCCTGCAGGAAGACGCCTATCGCGTTGATCGGGAGGTCTTCTGCCCGCTCCACCTCGTACTGCGCCAGCAGGTTCTGCGTCACGACGGCCCGGTCGGGGCGGTCAACGCCCTCTATGCCGCTGGCCATCTCCTGTTCAAGGGTGTGGGCGAACTCAATCGCGGAGGGCGTCGGGTACAGCCATTTCGAGAGATCCACCGCGACGCGGGGTGCCACGAGTCCGTTCACTACCCAGACGGCCAGCAAGACGACCAGTGCGGTCCGTGCCGAAGGGGCCCGGGCCGAGACGGCGAGGGACAACCCTATGAACGTGGCGAAATAGGCCAGGTAGATTCCGGCAAGCACGGCGCCGCGTACCAGCGGGGACGTCGCCGGTCCGGGGCTTCCTACGATAATGGCGGCCGCGCCTACGACTGCCGCGGGTACCAGGAGCAGCGCCAGGGCGGCCGACGCGCCGAGGGCCTTGCCCATGGCGAGTTCGAGGCGTCCGACGCCCGTAGCCAGGAGTTGCCGCAGCGTGCCACGCTCCCGCTCGCCGGCGAGTGCTCCAAAGGTCAACAGGATGATAAGAAGCGGTACCAGGTGCTGAAGGACCTGCGCCGCCGTCAACGCGCCAATGCGCTGCGCGGGGGTCGCGTCCTGTGCGGGACGCAACAGGAAATCGTTCTGCCTGTGGGCCTCCAGGAACACGGACGTTCCCGTATAGGAATCCACTCCTTCATCGACGAAGGACAGCGCCAGCCGGGGTTTGAACGCGTATACACCGTAGTGGGCCGCGGAGTGGGGGTTCTTCTCACCCTGTGATTCCCAGTGATCGCGGGCGGTTGCCTGTGCGGCGGCGAGTTCCTTCTGCGCATTGCGCGCCTGGACCCATCCCGTTCCCAGCGAAACCAGGAGCAGGGCGCCTACCAGGGCGGCGCACCAGCGGAAACGGCCGTCCCGCACCACGTCCATGAATTCCTTTCGGACGATATGCCTGATCATAGTTGGCTCCTAATCGTGCATGTGTTCGAGGTAGATGCGTTCGAGATCCGCGTGGCCGATTTCGTCGGTGGTCATCTCCGCGACGAGGCGGCCGTGCCGCATGATACCGACCCGCGTTCCGGTTTCCTTCGCGCGAAAGAGGTCGTGGGTCGCCATGAGCACCGCTACGCCTTGATCCTTGAGTTGTTCCAGCAATTCGGAGAACTCGTTCGAAGCCTCGGGATCGAGGCCGGACGTCGGTTCGTCGAGGAGGAGGGCGTCGGCTTCCTTGGCGATGGCGATCGCGATGCCGACTTTCTGCCTCATGCCCTTGGAATACCCGGATACGCGGGAATGGACCGCATCCGCCTGGAGTCCCGCCTCGCCGAGGATCTCGGTAAGACGATCCGTCGACAGGGATTCCTTCCCGCCCAGCGCGGCAAAATAGGCCAGGTTTTCCAGGCCGCTCAGGTTGCGATAGAGCATGACCTGCTCGGGAACGTAGGCGAGGTGTGTCTTGGATTTCAGCGGCTCCTCGGCGACATCAAGACCCATCACGTGAGCACTTCCGGAGGTCGGCTCCAGAAACCCCAGGAAAAGATGGATCGTCGTCGTCTTGCCGGCGCCGTTCGGGCCCAGGAGGCAGTAGATCTCCGACGGGCCGACCCGGAGATCCAGGCCGACAACCGCTTCTACTTCATCATAACGCTTGGACAGCGACCGGGCTTCCAGTACGGGCGCCAACGCGGCGCCTGCCGAATCGGCGGGGGTTTCTGATTCATCGACAGCCAATACATCGCTCGTGTTCTTCATCCGGGATTCCGGACCGGATTCCATAGTTTTTCCTCCGGTTGCATGGAGTATACTTGATCCCTCGCCGTGCTGGCGGCGCGACTTCGAATCTCTATTTCCAGGAATACATAGCCACCGATGCGCAGGACAGATTTTGACGGCGCAAAACCTGCGAACAGGCATCAGGATCTGGACGAACTGTGTGAAATACGGAAAGGATGGGGTATTCAGGCAGGTGGTGCCCGGGAGTCGTGTCCGCGGGTCGCTGCATCAAGAGGAATCGTATGGGAGTACGCAGCGGAGATACGTTGTATCGGCGCATCAGGGCAGTCGTGCGCGCCGGAGCGATCGATGGAATCGAGGGTCGGCAGTCCCTGGACATGACAGGGAACACAGGTGCCGTTTACGCATTCGTGATCGTGGTCGTGGTCATGGGGCGTCGCCGAAAGCACGAAGAGGGCGACGGCGGAAACCGCGGCCCAACGTTGTAGTGTCAACCAGTCTGGTCGCATGTCGGCGAACATAGTACGCCCTTCAGGTCCTGTCAAGTGCCTTCAACATTCATCGGCTCCGGAATACCTTCAACCTGTTTACATGAAACCATCCAAATCTCTTGAATCAAATTACGTATCGAGCCGGCGGCCGCGCGGATTCCCGACAGGGTTCGAAACGGCGTCCTGGCATCAATGTCGTCCAGGCTTCGCGGGCGGAACGGCCCCTTCCATTTTATACCGTCCACGTCTCCATCGAACACATCGGTACCCCACAGTATGCGTACGTCCTTCCCCCGGGGACCCCAGACGGCCGGGTCAGTCGGTCCGAACAGCGCGATGACCGGCGTGCCCGCAGCCGCAGCCAGGTGGGTCATGCCCGTATCGTTGCCGATCATGGCCCGGCACCGGGCATACAGGGCGGCCACTTCCACCAGGGACCGGTCCTCGATGACCAGGACATCGCGGGATTCGATCCAGGGCAGCAGGCAACTACGGATCAGGTGATCCGCCGGACCGAAGGTGATCACCAGCCTGAAGCCCGATTCGGTCAACAGGTCGATCAGTTCCCCGTAGTTTTCCGCCGGCCAGCATTTGTCCGCGCCACCGCTGCCTGGGTGAATGGCGACCAGCATGTGTACGTTTTCCAGTCTGTGCACGTCGTCCGGGGCGGCGCTTGACGGAACTCCGACCCGGGGTGGATCGACTGCAGTCTCGATACCCAGAGGTTTCAGTGCATCCATCAACACGCGGGTCATGTGGATTCTTCGGCCGTCGAGAGGTCGGGACTGTCCTGTGAGCACCGGGCCGGACGCAAACCTTCGGAGATTCTCCACGAACACGCCGTCAGGATCGGGCAGATAGGAGAGTATTAAGTCGTAGGATCGCAGACGCCGCAAATGGTCGGGCAGCTTCCGTGGCACGGAGCCCGGGAGTGTGCCGCCCTGTGTGCCCGGCGGTGCGAACAGGGGGGTGAATCTCCGGTCGTCTACCGGCAACACGTCGTCCACGAACCCGCAGCGCTTCAACAGTGAAAGCCGGACCGGATCGCCCATCATGTCGATGGACAGGCCGCTATAGCGCTTCTTCAAAGCGGAGAGCACGGGGAGCGTAAGGATCAGGTCTCCGACCGCGCCCGATCGGATGATCAGCACACGCTTCATGCTTCCAGGTCGAAGGTTGCGCCGACCCCCGAATCCGCCGCCCGTTCATAGGCCAGCCGCGCGGTGACCGCGTCTTCCATGGCGTAACCCACGGATTTGAACACGGTGATCTCCCCGTCACCGGTTCGTCCTTCCTTCCTGCCGGTCACCAGTTCGGTCAGTTCGGCGCGGATGTGATCCCTGGAGATGTCGCCCGCCCGCAGGGGAACGATGATGTCGCCCGCTTCCTCGAAAGCGCCTTCGTACGTATCGACGAAAACGCGGGCCCGCTGGATCAACCCGGTATCCAGTTCCTGCGAGTCGGCGGTGAAGACGCCCACGGCGTTCACGTGGCTGCCGGGACGAACCAGGCCGCCGTCGAAGAGGGGCTTCTTGCTGGACGTGCAGACCGCCAGCACGTCCGCTTCGGCCGCGCAGTCGGCGGCGGTTTCCGCCAGGCGGCAGGACATCCCCCGGGATGCGAGGTCATCCGCGAGGCCGCGTCCCCGCTCGGGCGTCCGGTTGTACACGACGATCCGTTCTATGGGACGGACCGCCGTGATCGCGTCCACGTGGAACCGGCCCTGGACGCCCGTCCCGATAATGCCCAGTACCCTTGAATCCTTGCGCGCCAGGTACTTCGTGGCCACTGCGGACGCGGCCGCCGTACGTATTCCGGTTAGAAAAGTGGCGTCCATCAGGGCGATGAGCCGGCCGGTCTCCGCGTCGCACAGCACGTAGAATCCCGTGATCATCGGAAGGCCCCTGGCAGGATTGTCGTGGAACGCGGAAACGACCTTGGCGCCCAGCGTGTTCGATCCAGCTAGGTAGGCCGGCATGAAGAGCGCGACGGAGGGCCGGTCCGCTACGTGGACGGGCAGGCGGACGGGAACGTCGTCTCTCTCGCCCGCGGACCGAAACCCCTCTTCCACGGCTTCGATGACATCCGGCATGGTGAGGACGGAAGCCATATCCGATCTAGACAGTAGACGTACCAGGTTCACGCAAGACTCCAGTCGGAAGACGGAATACCGGGGTGTTGAACGACCGAGAAACTGATTGCCCGGACAGGTGTCCCGGATTAGATTGTATAATCGTCCTTGAAGCTGCAATCAATGACAATCTGATCGAATCTGTGGAGTCATGGCTCGCCGCCGAACGCCTCGATCCGGGTCGCCGGGAGCCCAAAGCAACCGTCCGGACCCAGGCGCCGGACACGCACCAGGAGCAGGTATGCGCGAACGCCAGAAGGAACTCCGGAGACAGCGGTTTCGCAAGGAACAGAGGCGCAAGGCCGCGATCCGCGACATGAAGAGAAAGCGCAAGGTAAAGCCGTCCAAGTAGCCATGGTGGAACCCCCTGCAGGTAAGGCATGAACGACACATCGGATGCGGCGAAGGATTACGTCCTCCACACGGCCCAGGAACACAACGTCAAGATCATCCAGTTGTGGTTCACGGACATTCTGGGTTTTCTGAAGAGTTTTTCCATCACCGTGGAGGAACTGGAAGACGCCCTGGAGGACGGCGAAGTCTTCGACGGCTCGTCCATCGAGGGATTCATCCGGCACAGCGAGGAGGACATGATCGCCATGCCGGATCCCAGCACTTTCCAGATCCTGCCGTGGCGCCCGGACGCCCGGAAGAGCGCCGTGGGCAGCATGTTCTGCGATATCCTCGATCCCGACGGCGCAAGGCCCTACGAAGGCGACCCCCGCCAGATCCTGAGAAGGAGCCTCCATCGCGCGGCGGAGCACGGGTTCACCTTCTATGTCCAACCCGAACTGGAATACTACTACCTGAAATCCAGCGAAGGCCCGCCCCAGCCCCTCGACCAGGGCGGCTATTTCGATCTGACGCCCCTGGACTGGGCGACGGACCTGCGGCGCGACACCGTGATGGCCCTCGAAGAGATCGGTATCGGCGTCGAGTTCAGCCACCACGAGGGCGGTCCCAGCCAGAGCGAGATCTCCCTGCGGTATACCGACGCCATGACCATGGCGGACTATACGATGGCCTACCGACTCGTGGTGAAGGAAGTGGCCCTCCGGCACAACGTGTACGCCACCTTCATGCCCAAGCCCCACGCCGGCCACAACGGAAGCGGGATGCATATACACCTGTCGCTTTTCCGCGGCGACGAAAACGCTTTTTTCGACGAAGGCATGGAATACCACCTGTCGGATACGGGCCGGTCCTTCGTCGCCGGGCTGATGCGCCACGCTCCCGAGACCATGCTGGTCACGAACCAGTGGGTCAACTCGTACAAGCGGCTCATCGCCGGCTACGAGGCGCCGCTCTTCGTTTCGTGGGCGTTGCACAACCGGGCGGACATGATCCGGCTGCCTACCTACAACCCCTCGAAACATGAAGCCATGCGCGTGGAGTACCGCGCCCCCGATCCATCCTGCAACCCCTACCTGGCCTTTGCCGTCATCCTCTCCGCGGGCCTGGCGGGCATTGAGAACGGGTACGAACTAAGCCCTCCGGCGGAGGTCGACCTGTCCAGCATGTCCCAGGAAGAACGGCGGAAACTGGGCATACAACCCCTGCCCAAAGATCTGAACGAAGCGATCAAACTGGCGGAAGGAAGCGAGTTGCTGGTGAATTGTCTCGGCGAAGAGGTTTTCGACAAGCTGATTGAGAACAAGCAGGAAGAGTGGGAGCGCTACCGGTCGCAGGTCACCGATTACGAACTAAAAACCTACATGTCCCTGTTGTAGTCGCAATGGCGTCATTGCGCGCTGATTCCCGGCTGTCCGTTCAGGCACCTCCGCCCACGAGTTCCGCGGCGAGTACCCGCCGGGCGGCTTCCGGATCATCCGCGACCAACGCCACCAGGCTTCGGTCACCGGCGTGCTCGACGAAGCGAAGGCTGCGGATGCCGATCCTGGCGTCCGCCAGGCGCCTTGCCACCTCCGCCAACGCCCCGGGCCGGTTTTCCAGATCAAGCACCAGCGCGTCCTCGGTAACCGCCCGGTACCCCGCGTCCCTCAGCGTCCTGAGAGCGGCGTCATAGCGGTCCACGCGCAATACGATGATGCCGCTTTCTCCCACCACGCGGGCCTCTATGAATTCGATATTGATCCGGGCACGGGCGAGCGACTCGGAGACGGCCGCCAGGGTGCCGGGAGGTTCTTTTACCGGAATGATGATTTCATTCATGCGGTTTTCTCGGTCTCTCGCTGCATATCGTCGATGAACTCCTCAAGCGTTTCCCAGGAAACGCCGGGCAATGCTATGAGGTGCGCTATGTCGCCGGAACCGGCAAGCACCCATTTGTCCATTATGGCCTTCGGCGGCCGGGGAAAGACGACCGTGACCGAGTATGGATTACGCCAGGCCTTCACGCCGATCTCGTTCAGCGCCTTTTCCGCATAGGCCGCTTTCCGCAGGGACTCGCCGACCAGCTCCCGAAACCCTTCGTCGCCGTGCAAACGCAGGGCATACCAGAGCATCAGGGGTGTAATCGCGTTTCTGGATCCGCTTATGGTGGTATCGAGCGCGCCCACGTATTCGACCGAACGGGAGATACGTTCCATGTGGGTCTTCCTTACCATGGCCACGCCGCACGGCAGCGGCGATCCGATCATCTTGTGCCCCGAAATGGAAATGCTGTCGGCGCCATCGCCGAAGTGCCAGGGCGGCGGATCGTCCACGAACGGCAGGATCATACCCGAAAAGGCCGCGTCGACATGGATGTACGCGTTCGGCGTGCATTGTCTTTCAAGGACTTCCCGAATGCGGTCCAGCCGGTCGATGGCGCCGGTCATCGTCGTGCCGGCATTGGCGAATACGATGGGCGGCACATCGCGGTGGATCCGGATGCTCTCCTCCAGGTCCCGGTAGTCCATTTCACCGGTAGGGCCGCTTCGTATCATAATATTGCGCGTATGTTGCAGCCTTAGTATCTTGCTGACGCTGTAATGCGTATCCTCGGAGAAATAGACGATGCCGTCCGGATAGATCTCCCGGGCGAGATAGAGGCCGTACATGTTCCCCTCCGTCCCGCCGTTGGTTACGTAACCCCAGCAATCTTCGTTACCGATCCCCGTCAGGCGGGCAAAGGTCATGATCACCTCGCGTTCGAAGTCGTGGGTGTTCATGCGGAAGTTGCTGCCCGAAAACGGATCGCCCAGGTTGTTGACGGCAAACTCCATGAAACGGTAGAGCGGGGCGAAATCGAACCGGTGATTGCACGGATAGCCGATGGACACTTTCCTGAGGGAGGTCAGTCGCTCGTAGAGCGCATCCAGCCTTGCCGTGCTTCGCTCGTCGAGCACGGTCGAATCGGCAACCGGGTCAGGGAATGCAGGTTTCGTGGTCATAACGTGTAATCTACACAAAAACAGATCAGGGAGTCAGTAAATCTCGAATAACCGAACGGTACCAGATGCGGGAGATATCGGAACACCGCTGATCACGAACGCCAACCGCATGGCAGCCATCGACTGGATGCGCGGCCTCGTCATGGTCCTGATGGCCATCGACCACGCCAGCCTGGCGTTCAACGGCGGCCGGCTCGGCGGCGATTCGTGGTACGCCCATGAGCCGGGGTCCACGCTTCCCGCCGCCCAGTTCTTTACACGCTGGATCACCCACCTGTGCGCGCCGACCTTCGTCTTCCTGGCCGGGACGGCGCTAGCGCTAAGCTTCGAGCGGCGCCGTCTTGCCGGGGCCCGTGACCGCGACCTGGACCTGCACCTGTTCAAGCGGGCGCTCGTCATCCTTGCTTTCGAACTGCTGTGGTGGTCTCCGTTCAGTCTCCAGGTCCTGTTCGCCATCGCCATGGGCCTGATCTGCATGATCCCCTTGCGGCGCCTGTCCACCCGCATGCTGCTGATCGCCGCCCTTTCGATCCTGTTCCTTCACGAAGCCGTGTTCTGGGGCATCATGCACCTGGGTGGCATTACGGCCGACATGATTCGCGAGGTGACGAAGATGCCGATGCCGGACGGGGAATTCGATCAGGAAGCGATGAACGAGGCGGCCGCCCAGGTCCGCAACCTGGGCTGGATGAGCGTTTTCAACCCGTTTTTTCATCCGGGACTGCTCGTCAAGATCGGTCCCATACCCCTGTGGGTGCAGTATCCCTTCGTGCCCTGGCTGGGGATGATGATCCTGGGCTGGCTGCTGGGACGCATTCTGGTGCAACAATCAATTGCCCCTGCGCCGTCGCCCAATGTTTCAAGTGGCTCGACCGTCGATGCGCGCGCAGGCGCGCCACGGTCCTTGATCTCAGTCGAGCGCTTGCTGGTCATCGCGGGGCTTCTGGCGCTGGGCCTGTTTGTGCTGTTCCGCGTCTGGAACGGTTATGGCAACATGCTGCTCCTTCGCGAGGACTTTTCCCTGGTACAGTGGCTTTATGTCAGCAAATACCCGCCAAGCCTGACCTTCGCCCTGCTGGAATTGGGTCTGATGGCCCTGGTACTGTCCGGATTCTTCCGGTACCAGCGCAATCTTAAAAGTCCGATCCGAAACCGGAACCCCCTGCTGGTCTTCGGCCAGACCGCCTTCTTCTTCTACCTGATTCACATGCACATCCTGATCTTCAGCGGGCTGGCCCTGGGTATGTTCATGCAGCAAGGACTGGGCGCCGCCTACCTGGCCGCGCTCGCGGTGCTGATCCTGCTCTATCCAGTGTGCCTGTGGTTCCGCCGGTTCAAAGCCCGCCGCCCCAAAGGCTGGGTAAGGTATATCTAGCCCGGGGTCGCCGGATGTTCACGATACATATAACACGTGCCCATCCGCTTCAATCCGGCGGAAGTCGGAGCAGGATCTTCTCGATGGAATCCTGAATGCTGTTGATGGATTCTTTGATTTCCGCAAGCGTGTTTTCAACTGAAGCTTTGAACGAATTAACTCTGCCGATCCATACCCCAATGCTGACAAGACTACCCATCGCGCCTAATAGTACTGCGTATGTGACAGGGTTTTCCCACATGACGTACTCCTACTGTGCGAATTGTGCTTCGATCTTCTGTGTGCTCCCCAAGACACGATGACGTCGGCGCGGCATTCCTTCTGACTCGATCAACCGCGGCCGCTCATCTCTCGCAGCGTTTCCTTGATCTCCCCGATGTCGTTTCGAATCTCCCCGATGTCGTTTCGGATCTCCCCGATGTCGGATTCAACACGTTCAAAGCGCTGATTGACGTCTGTCCGGAACGCCTTCATTTCCGTACGGAC
>VXRC01000029.1:172602-187783 GCA_009838645.1 Gemmatimonadota bacterium
ACGTCTGTCCGGAACGCCTTCATTTCCGTACGGACGTCTTTGATGTCGGCTTCAACACGTTCAAACCGCTGTTTGGTTTCCTTTCTTGATGAAAGTACAACTTCTTTAAGAACATCTATAGAGCGCAATATCTGTTCTTCCGTATTCGTATCCGAGATCCCTTTCAACATGACCCCCTCCTTATGCAACTGAATGAACCGACTGGTTATACAGCATATACGAATGATACGGGAACGGGTACCGGCCATGATGGAGATTCCGCGCGGCACAATACACGTCCCATGTTCTAAAGGGAATAGTCAGAATTGAAAGGGTTATATCGTGGTTTTTTTAATTGATCCGTCGTCGACAGAAAATAACACCGCACCTGCTACACAAACGGCGCTCGATGGTGGCGGCCGCCTGGTCATACGAGATGGTTAGCCGAAGAGCAACACCGTCAGCCGAAGGATTGGACGTTTCGCCACCCAGGCGTTACGACCGGCGTTACGACCGACGGCTTCACTGAAGACTGAATCCAGTCCGCAACAAGCCCGCAACAAGCCCGCTACCAGCCCGCGGGATTGTCCTGCCAGGTGCGGCCGATGTAGTCGAAGAAGGTGATGATGAGGAGGATCAGCAGCCAGAAGATGGCGGCGGCGGCGGCGAGCTTGGTCTGGCCGGGGCTGAACTTCAGGTGCATGAAGTACAGAATCACCAGGATCGCCTTTACGCTGGCGATGAACATGGCCACGGGCGTGTTGAGAAAGCCCATTTCCAGGGTGGCCGCCCACACGGTCGCGGCGGTGAGGACCAGCAGCGCCGTGAAGATGGTCAGGTAGTTGGCCGAGGTGGCGATGTGGGGGCCGTGGTGGTCCCCGTGGCCGCCTTCGGCTTGATGTCCGCCTTCGGCTTGATGGCCGTGTTCTGCGTGTTCAGTCATGGTATGATTCCTATACGGCCAGTCCGCCGATGAGGTACAGCAGCGGGAAGAGGAAGATCCAGACCAGGTCGACAAAGTGCCAGTACAGGCCGAAATTCTCGATCGGTGCGTAGTACTCGGTGGTGAACTTGTCCTGCCAGACGCGGATCAGCAGCCAGACGATGAGCACGAGTCCAATGAGAACGTGCAGGCCGTGCGTCCCGGTCATGCAGAAGTAGAAGCCGTAGAACAGTTGGATGGTCTGCCCGTCGCCCAGGCCGGTCCACAGGAAATTGTATCCGGGAATCAGGCCGTCGTGCAGCTTGTGGGAGTACTCGATGTACTTGTTCACCATGAACACGAGGCCGAGTATGAGGGTCAGCACCAGGAAGATCAGGATGTGGTTCTTCTTGCCGAGTTGGGCTGCACGGACGGCGAAGGCCATGGTGACGCTGCTGGTGATCAGGGCGACGGTGTTCAGGCCGCCCAGGAAGACGTCGAGATTCTGGCTTCCGATGACGAAAGAGTCGTAGTACTCGCTCCGGTAGATCGAATATCCCAGGAAGAACCCGCCGAAGAACATGACCTCCGTCAGCAGGAACAGCCACATCCCCAGGCTCGCGGCATCGTTCTGCTGGTCCATGTCGTCGAACTGATGACGCATGTATTCCGGATGGTCGTGATGTACATCGTGGCCATGGGCGGCCGCTTCCGTACTGACTGACACTATCTTGCTCCTTCTACGCGTGTTCGCGCTCTTTCTCGTGCTCTTCCTCGTGCACCGGGTTGTCGATCACCTCGCCGTAGTCGTACGGATCCTCCTCCACGATCGGCGTGGTCGGGAAGTTGTGCTCCGGCGGCGGCGAAGAGAGGATCCACTCCAGCCCCGTGGCCCGCCAGGGATTGGGACCTGCGATTTTGCCATTCTTCAGTGACCAGAGCAGGTAGATTGCCGGGACGATGAAGGCCGCAGCCAGGATGGTGGCGCCGGCGGACGACATGATGTTGAGCAGTTGCCACTCTTCCGGATAGACGTGATATCGCCGTGGCATGCCGAGGTACCCGACGATGAATTGCGGGAAGAAGGTCAGGTTGAACCCGGCGAAGATCAGGAAGGCGGCCAGGCGCGACCAGCCCTCCGGGTACATCCGGCCGGAGATCTTGGGCCACCAGAAGTGCAGCGCAGCCATGAAGGCCGTCACCGCGCCGCCCACCATGACGTAGTGGAAGTGGGCCACCACGAAATACGTGTCGTGCATGTGGATGTCCAGCCCCATGATGGCCAGGAACACGCCGGTGAGGCCGCCCACGGAGAAGAGTCCGATGAAGCCCAGTGCGTAGAGCATGGGGGCGTCGTAGGACACCGATCCCCTGTAGATGGTCGCCATCCAGTTGAATACCTTGATCGCCGAAGGCACCGCCACGAGCATGGTGATGAAGGAGAAGACCATGCCGGCGTAGATCGACTGCCCGCTCACGAAGAGGTGGTGGCCCCAGACGAAGAAGCCGAGGACCGCGATCGAAACGCTGGACATGGCGATGAATTCGTAGCCGAAGATCCGCTTGCGGCTGAAGGCGGCGATGACCTCGGAGATGACTCCCATGCCGGGCAGGATCATGATGTACACGGCCGGATGGGAGTAGAACCAGAACAGGTGCTGGAACAGGACCGGGTCGCCGCCCAGGGCGGGATCGAATATGCCGATGTGCAGCCCGCGCTCGACCATCATGAGGGCCAGCGTGATGGCGATGACCGGCGTGCCGAGCACCATGATGAGGCTCGTGGCGTACATGCCCCAGACGAAGAGGGGCATCTTGAACCAGGTAATGCCCGGCGCCCGCATCTTGTGGATGGTCACCATGAAGTTCAGCCCGGTCAGGATGGAGGAGAATCCGGCAATGAAGGCCGCCATGCCCGCCAGGATCACGTTGCTGTTGGAATAGGTGCTGCTGAAGGGGGTGTAGAAGGTCCACCCCGTATCCACGCCGCCGAGCAGGGTGGTCAGCACGCCGAACGTACCGCCGAAGATGAAGAGGTACCAACTCATCAGGTTCAGCTTCGGGAAGGCCACGTCCTTGGCCCCGATCATGAGGGGCATGATGAAGTTCCCGAATACGGCCGGTATCGACGGGATCAGGAAGAAGAAGATCATGACGATGCCGTGCATGGAGAAGGCCACGTTGTACTGGTCCGCTTCCATGAGATCCGCCTCGGGCGTTGCCAGTTCCAGGCGGATCAGGCTGGCGAAGGTGCCCCCGATCAGGAAGAAGAAGGTGATCGAGAACAGGTACAGCAGCCCCACGCGCTTGTGGTCCATCGTCAGCAGCCAGGACTTGATCGTGTAAGCCGCGTTCAGGAAGTGGTCGCGAGGCATCCGGTGTTCGGCAGCCCCCTGCTGGGCTATCGTGCTCATTGGGCGCCCTCCGTACTCGGCAGCGATTTGATATAAGAAATCAGATTGAAGATGTTGGTCTCCGTAATCTGACCCTGGTAAGTCGGCATGATCGACGGATAGCCGGCCACCATCCGGATCCTGGGATTGACGATGGATTCCCGGATATAGGCTTCGTCGATCAGGATGCGTTCACCGCTGGCAAGGACTTCCTCCGTGCCGAATTTGCCGTTCAGGGACGGCCCACGGGCCGCGGCCTGGTCGCTGTGGCACGTATCGCAGTTGAGCTGCGAGAAGAGCCGCGCCCCGGCCTCCTCGGGCGTCTCGTCGGACACGCCACCGCCCAGCCAGTCCTGGTAGTCCTCCGGTTCCATGGCGTAAACGCTTCCGATCATCATCGAGTGTTCGGTGCCGCAGTATTCGGCGCAGAACAGGTGGTACTTGCCGGGCTTCGTCGCCTCAAAGGTCAACGAAGTGTACCGTCCGGGGATCACGTCGTTCTTCACCCGGAACGCCGGGATGAAGAAGCTGTGTATGACGTCCTCGGACGCCATGGTCAGCTTCACCGGCGTATTGATCGGCACGTGCATTTCATTGATTTCCCGCTGGCCCGTGGGATGCTGCACGTGCCACATCCACTGCTTGCCGACCACGTAGTACTCCATGGCGCCGTCCGGGATCTGGTACACCCGGAAGAAGAGCCAGACGCCCCAGGCGAACATGATCAGCATGAGGACGAGCGGTATGGCGGACCACGTGATTTCGAGGCCCAGGTGGCCGTGCGTCTGCGTTTCCGCCTGCTGATCCTCGGTGCGGCGCCGGTACTTCATGGCGAAAAGAAAGATCAGCACGCAGATCAGGGCCATGAAGAAAATGCTGACGGCCACTACGAAAAAATACAGCAGATCGACGTCGAAGGCAAAGGTTGATGCGATCTCGGGATGCAGTTGGAATTGGTTGTTCATACGCTCACTTTACGGTTAAGTCCGGCCTTCATCGTCCGGTTACGCATCTTCTCCGCGTTCGATCCGTTCCCGCCGCCGCCGGCGGTCCCGCTTGAACATGACGACCATGAAGGAACCCATGGCCAGCAGCGTGACCAGCCCCGCGAGGCGCATCGCGTTCATGATGGCTACGCCGTACCGGCCCTGCTCGGGATCGTAGTTGAAACAGTACAGCATGATCTGGTCGAACACGTTGCCCAGTTTTTCCTCGGAAGACTCGATGATAGCCAGCCGGATGTCCTCCGACGGGTACTCGATCCCGAAGAAGTAGTGCGACACCGTGCCCTTTGGACTGATGATCATGATGGCGCTGCCGTGGACGAACTGCCCTTCCGTTTCGTCGTAGACGTAGTTGAAGCCGACGGATTCCGTCAGCGCGTCGATCGCCGCCGCTTCGCCCGTGAGGAAATGCCAGCCTTCCCCGGTGCCGGGCCGCCCGTAGCGCTGCGTGTAGACCGCCTTCTTCTGCGACGCGAGCGTCGGGGATTCCCGGGGGTCGAAACTGACGGTCACGACCTCGAATTCCTCCCCGATACTGTAGTTCAGGGGGGCCAGGCTGCGGTTAAGCCCGTTGAGCACTTCCGTGCACAGCATGGGGCAATCGTAGTAGACCAGCGTCAGGATGACCGGCTTGTCGCCGAAGTAGCTGCCCAGGCTTACCGGCGTGCCCGTTTCATCGTTGAACTCGAGGTCCAGGGGCAGGGAGACGCCGATTCTCTGTTCGATGCCCACGTGCTTCAGGATCTCGGGCGTGGCGCTCGCGTCCAGGCCGGGTCCCGTGCCGATATCCTTCATGACCGCCGGGCCGCTATCGCCTTCCTGTCCGTACGCCTCGCCAGGCATCGTGAACAGGACCGCGACCGCGATGAACCCCGCGGCAACTGCGGCGTATCTGTATGGTTTGCTCGTCATGATCCTACGGTCCTTCCCCGGTCTGTTCTTCCCCGGTCTGTTCTTCCCCCGCATCCACCGCCGAGGGCAGCTTGTACCTGTCGTCGGTCGCGATCAGGTGCATGGCCCGTTCGATGGGAATCTGGACGATTTCCGCCGTGCGGATCACCCACCCGTAGTTATTCAGCTTCTTCGCTTCCGCCTCCTGGAGGGCAATCAGGTCTTCCTCGGGGATGACCTGGAGCCGGGGTTCGGGCGGCAGCGCGTCCACATCGATCAGGGGCGCCGGGGCGTCGAATGTCATCGCGTTGTAGTCTTCGATCACCACGAACATCAGCCACATCAGTACCATGGAGATGATGGCCAGCGCCGTCAGGCCGATGCCGAACTTGATGACCAGGGGCACGTTGGTCTCGAATACTTCGTGTCCCCGTTCTACCGAGGCCTGGTCAACGATGTTATGGTCTTCGCCGTGATTCATGCCGTCCTCTAATAATACACGATCCTATGCCTTAGCCTTCGAGACCGGTGCCTTCGAGACCGAAGCCACGAGTTCCTCGAACCGGGGATCCTTTTGCGGGATCAACGGATACCGCTTCAGCCGGTTCAGGACAAAGAAAAACCAGATGCCGAACAGTCCGACAGGAACCATCACGTCCATCACGCTGACACTGAACCCGTCGAGCCGGAAATTCGGCGCCACGTGCCAGAAGATGTCGACCAGGTGCATGACCAGGATGAACCAGGCCACGCGTACCAGCCTCCGCGGGTCCCGCTTCCGTGGTATGGACAGGAGCAGGAAGAAGGCGATGACGAACCGGCAGAGGACAAGGACGACGGACAGGACTTCCCAGCCGCCGTGCACGCGGTGCACGTACCAGGGGTTCTCCTCCGGCAGGTTCGCCGCCCAGATGATCAGAAACTGCGACAGCATCATGTAGAACCAGAGCAGCGTAAAGGCCAGCAGCAGCTTGCCCCAGTCGTGGAACCGGTCCGCGTCGGCGAGTTCCGATAAGGGCTCGTGTTTCCGGAGCCAGGTCATCATGATGATGACAAATGAAAGGGTCGCGCCTCCGGCGTTCACGATCATCATGACCCCGTAGAGCGTCGAGAACCAGTGCGGATCGGTGGACATGATCCAGTCGAAGGACGCGAAGGTCATGGACAGGGCGAACACCACGACCCCGGGTCCGCAGATATTACGCATCTTGTCGTTCAGTCCGGGGTCTCCCGACGTATCCTGGGCGATGGACCACTTGATCAGCAGGGACGAAGCCGCGATCCAGATGGCGAAATAAAACACGGTCCGCACGAGGAAGAAGGGCACGTTGAGATAGGATTCCTTGTGCTGCAGAATCGGATCGACGGCTACCACTTCCGCGTGCGTCCAGTGATACAGGTCGTGCATGCCCAGCACGATGGGTATGAAGAGGACGAGCAGTACGGGCAGCGTGCTCATGCCGGCTTCGAGCAGGCGCTGGATGACGAACCCCCAGCGGCCGCCGATGAGGTGGTGCAGCATGATGAAGGCCATGCATACCAGGGCAATGCCCGCGCAGATCATGTAGCCCACCAGGTAGGCCTGGTAGAAACCGGACATCGCGCCGGTGGCGAAGGCGTAGAGCAATCCGCCCAGCACCAGGATGACGCCGACGGTCAAAGCCCGGGACTGAATGCTGCTGATTTGTGCCAGAAGATTGCTGGAGATCGCTGTCATTCTTCCACTTCCACGATTTGTTGAATTCGCTGCTGATCCGATTCCGGCAGTTCGGCCAGGTTGGCGCCCTGGCTCATCTGCAGCGCGCGGATATAGGCGGCGATGGCCCAACGGTCGGCCGGATCGATGCGTTCCTCGTAACTGTACATGGTACCGAAACCGTTGGTCACCACGTCGAAGTAATGCCCCACCTCCACATCGAGGAGCCGCTGGCTGTGAAAGGACTCCGGCTGCCTCATGCCGCGCTGCACGATCATGCCGAGCCCGTCGCCCGTCTTGCTGTGGCACGGCGCGCAGTAGATGTCGTACCGCTCCTGCCCCCGCTTCAGCATTTCAATGGTTACCGCGGCGGGAAACGTCGTCGCCAGCGCGCCGTCGATCTTGCCCGTATAGAAATGCTCGTCCAGCCTCAGGTGGCCCCGGGCAACGGTCCCTTCCACGGCGGGACGCACCGACCGCCGGTCGCCGAAGAAGTCGCTCTCCTCGAAGGGCTCGGCACGCGGCTGGTCGTGCATGTCCTGCCGGCAGGCCGACGCGGCGGCCAGGCACAGGACGCACAGGAAACCGGCGTATATGAGGGCCATGGGGCTACGCTTCAACTTCGTTCACCTCGTGCGGGTTCAGCTCTTCTAGAAACTGCCGGGTCGCGTCCTTTTCGAAGTACGGGTCCTCCGCCTCGATGCACAGGAAGAACCGGTCCTGCGTGGCGTACCGGAACCGCTCGATATCGAAAAGCGGATGGTTCGGCCGGGGCAGCTTGTTCATGACCATCATGCCGATCAGCGCGGCGAAGGAAGCGAACAGGACCGTGCACTCGAACATGACCGGAATGAAGGCCGGCCAGCTGTTCAGGGGCCGGCCGCCCACGTTGATCGGGTAGTGGATCACGGAGGCGAACCACTGCATGAAGAAACCCACGGCGCATCCGGTCAGCCCGCCGATCAGGATCACCAGCGCCACCTTGTTTTTGTGGAGGTGCTGGATGTCCAACAACTCGTCGAGGGGGTAGGGCGTGTAGGTCTCGATATGATGGTACCCGGCGTCCACGGTCTTCTGCGTGGCTTCCACGACGGCTTCCTCGTTTTCAAACTCGGCCACGAGGCCGCGCAGTTTGGGCTGGGCGGGTCCGTGATTCATCTTTAGGCGTCCTTCTTGTTCCGGTGCTTCGGTATGATCATCTTCATCTCGGACATGGGGATCATGGGCAGGAACCGGATGAACAGGCACATCATGAACAGGAAGAATCCGATGGTGCCGATGTACAGGCTCCAGTCCCAGATCGTGCCCGCGTAGTAGTCCCACGACGAAGGCATGTAGTCGTTGGCCAGGCTGGTCACGACGATGACGAACCGTTCCAGCCACATGCCGACGCCGACGATCAGGGAGACGATGAACAGCACGAGGGGGCTTCGGCGTGCGCGCTTCCACCAGAGAATCTGGATGCTGACCGCGTTGCAGAAGATCAGCGCCCAGTAAACCGGCGCGTACTGACCGGTCATGCGGTTCCACATCATGAACCCTTCGTAGGGGCTCGCGCTGTACCACGATATGAAGGCCTCCATGGCGTATCCGTACACGACGATGAAGCCCGTCGCCAGGGTCACCTTGCCCATGTTCTCCAGGTGGCGCGTCGTGATCAGTCCCTGCAGGCCGAACCAGTGCCGCACGGGGATGGTCAGCGTCAGCACCATGGCGAATCCGGCGTAGATGGCGCCGGCCACGAAGTAGGGCGGAAACACGGTGGTGTGCCAGCCCGGGATCAGCGAGACGGCGAAGTCGAGCGAAACGATGGAGTGCACGGACAGGACCAGGGGAGTGGACAGGCCGGCCAGGATCAGGTAGGCCTTCTCGTAACGGGCCCAGTGGGAGGACGCGCCGCGCCAGCCCATGGCGAATATGCCGTAGATCCGCGCGACAATCGGATGCTTCGCCCGGTCCCGCAGGGTGCCGAGATCCGGGATCATCCCCATGTACCAGAAGATCAGGGAAACCGTGAAGTAGGTGGATACGGCGAAGACGTCCCAGACCAAAGGCGAGCGCCACTGCGGCCACAGGGACATGGTGTTGGGCAGCGGCAGCAGCCAGTAGGCCAGCCAGGGACGGCCCACGTGGAGCAGCGGAAACATGCCGGCGCACATCACGGCGAAGATCGTCATGGCTTCCGCGAACCGGTTGATCGAGTTGCGCCAGTCCTGCCGCATGAGGTGCAGGATGGCGGAGATGAGCGTCCCGGCGTGTCCGATCCCGATCCACCAGACGAAGTTGATAATGGCGAATCCCCAGCCGACCGGCACGTTCAGCCCCCAGATGCCGGTTCCGATCAGCACCAGCCAGGTGATGGAGATGCCCAGCATGCCGACGATGGGCAGCAGGACCGCCACGGCCAGGTACCAGCCCCAGGGCGAATCCGATCTGAGGACGATATTGGATATCTTCTGGGTGACGGTGGTGTTGTTGTACTCGGGAGCTACGAAACCGTCGCCCGTGTACTTATCGACCTTTGCTATGTCGACTGCCTGTTCCTGTTGCGACAAGGAGCTATTCCTCTCACGCCTCCAGGACCGGGTTCGGATTGCGTATCCGACCCAGGTACGTCGTGCGCGGCTTGGTGAGCAGGTCCGTCAGCATCCCGTAGTTCAACGGACTGGCTTTCAATCTGGAAACCTTGCTATCCGCGTCCTTCGTGTTCCCGAAGGTGATCGCCTGGGACGGGCAGGCCTGCTGGCAGGCCGTCAGGATCTCGCCGTCGGCGATGTCGCGGTCTTCCTTCTTCGCCTCGATCCGGGCGACGTTGATGCGCTGGACGCAATAGGTGCACTTCTCCATGACCCCGCGGCTGCGCACCGTCACGTCCGGGTTCCGTCCCAGCTGCAGGCTCGGCGTTTCGAAGTCTGAATACAGGTAGAAGTTGAACCGCCGGACCTTGTAGGGACAGTTGTTGGAACAGTAGCGCGTGCCGACGCAGCGGTTGTAGACCATGTCGTTCAGGCCTTCCTTGCTGTGCACCGTCGCGCCGACGGGGCAGACCAGTTCGCAGGGCGCGTTTTCGCACTGCATGCACGGCACGGGCTGGTGGAAAGTCTCCGGCGCGTCAAGGTCTCCCCGGTAATAGCGGTCGATCCGGATCCAGTGCATCTCGCGGGCATTGGCCACTTCTTCCTTGCCCACGACGGAGATGTTGTTCTCCGACTGGCAGGCGATGGTGCACGTATTGCAGCCGTTGCACTTGTTCAGGTCGATGACCATGCCCCAGGCGTTGGGCCCGTCGTAGGCGTGATCGTCGGGATAGAGGTTGCGTTCCGGATCGGGTTCCTCCCACATCTCCTGGATCACGTGGGGGTCGTCTTTGAAAGTCTCGATGTCGCTGGCGCGGATCAGGTTGCGGTCGCGGGACATGCTGCCCATGCCTTCGAGTTCCATTGCGTGGTGGTCCTGCGTGCTGTAGATGCCGAAGGTGTCCCCGGTCGGCGTAACCTGAAGTCCTCCGCCGAAATCGGGGCCGGTGGAGGAACGGATCGAATAGGCGTCGAACCCCGCGTTCGTGCCCAACTGGCCCGCGCGGCGGCGGCCGTAGCCCAGGTGCACCGTGACCGTCTCGTCCGGGTGGCCGGGCAGGATCCACACGGGGGCGTTCACCGCGCGGTCCCGGTATGCCAGTTCGACCACGTCGGTGTTCTCGACCCCCAGTCGATTCGCCATGGCGGGGCCCATCAGCGCGGCGTTGTCCCAGGTCAGCTTGGTCAGCGGCTTGGGCAGTTCCTGCAGCCAGCCGTTGTTGGCGTAGTACCCGTCCCACACGGTCGGGTCCGCCCGGAAAATGAGCTCCGTACCGGCTTCGGGTCCCGATGCCTCGCCAACGGCCGCGGCGATGTCGCCGACGGATACGGCCTTCGGCGCCAGGGCGGATCCGGCGATGAACCCGTCGTGCACGGCGGTCTGCCAGAAGACCTCGAAGGCCTGCGACCCGTGGTAACCCTGGGCTTGCCAGTGCTCGCGGACGGTATCGTAACCCTTCTTCATGGCGTTGCCCGTCAGCGCCGCCACGATTTCGTGGGCGCTCCTGCCGCGATACAGCGGGGCGATGAGCGGCTGGACGACGGTCAACGTGCCATCGTAGGACCGCGCGTCGCTCCAGGCTTCCAGGTCATGGGCCATCGGAAGGTGCCAGTGGCACAGTTCCGCCGTCTCGTCGTGGTACAGGCCCGCGTGCACGCGCAGGGCCACGTTGTCCATGGCCTCCGTGAACGCGAGGTCCGCCGGCGTGCTGTAGACGGGGTTGGCGCCGATCATGACCAGCAGGTCGACCTCGCCGTTCCGCATGTCGTCGACCAGCGCGGTGATCGATTCGGTCTGGTTCACGGGAGACGCTTCGATGGACTCGGAATGGGTAACGGTGCTGCCCGTGTTGCCCAGCGCGTCGTTCATCGCGTGGACAAGGGCATGCACGGCGGGCGGCTGGTGATCGCCCGTGACCACGAGACAGGCGCCGGCGTGCGCGCGGAGATCGTCCACCACGGCGGATACCCAGCGCTGTGTGTCCTCGTTGCCTTCCGCGCCGGCGGATACGGATACGCCGAGCCCCGCGGCAATCGACCGGGCGAGCCCTTCGATCTCTCCCGCGCGGCGGTTGAGCAGATGGTCGGCCTGCGCGCCGGTCAGCGAAGGCGTACTCTCGATGACGTACAGCCGGTTCATGTTGTCCGGATCGTTCCCGTCCCGGCGGGAGGCGAAGTCCCGCGCATAGCGTACGGCGCCGGGGCCGGTGGTCAGGAAGTCTCCGTCGAGGGACAGGATCACGTCCGCCTTTTTAACGTCGCAGCGGATGGAGACGATTTCGCCGAAGGCCAGTCGCGAGCCTTCCCTGGCGTTGTCCAGGGTGACCGGATCGTACTGGTGCCAACGGGCGCCGGGGTACCTGGCCAGCAGGGCTTCCAGTTGCCCGTGCAGGCTCGGTGAGGTGACGGTGCCGGTCAGTACGCGTATGCCACCGCCCTGTTTCGCCACCTGGTTGGACAGGGCTTCGTTCAGTTCATTCAGATAGGCGTCGTAAGTGGTGATGCGGCCCCGCCGGATCACCGACTGGGACCGGTCCGGGTCGTACATCGTCAGGACGGAAGCCTGGGCGAATACGTCTGTCGATCCCAGGCTGGCGGGATGTTCCGGATTACCCTCCACCTTGGTGGGCCGCCCCATGTGGCTTTCCACCAGGATACCGTTCGCCACCCCGTCGTGGACGTAGGCCGAGGCGTAGTACAGGGGCTTGCCCGGAACGATCTCTTCCGGGGGCAGCACATAGGGGATGATCTTTTCGGACGGCTGGCGGGTACATGCGGAGGCGGTGGCGCCGGCCAGGGCGA
The DNA here is from genome assembly GCA_009838645.1 of Gemmatimonadota bacterium. Taxonomy (NCBI): domain Bacteria; kingdom Pseudomonadati; phylum Gemmatimonadota; species Gemmatimonadota bacterium. Next base: position 184,866 of record VXRC01000029.1, read on the forward strand.
TCGAGGCGCCCATCAGCTTCAGGAACTTCCGCCGGCTGACCGGATTCGCCTTGACTTCTTCCACGTGTTGCGGGAATTCCTTCTCCATGAACGACTGGAATTCCTCGGTCTCGGCCAACTGATCCAGGCTGCGCCAGTATTCAGGCGCGCCGTTCTTCCCTGAGTTCAACGCTCCCGCTTCCGTGATGTGCCGTTCCGAAGTCTGGTTCATGGTACGATTCCGTGGCTGTCGCCGCTATCGATGGCCGATGGACTATCGATGACAGATGGAACAGTCTTCCAGCTGATCCTTGTTGACCCGGTAACCCCGGATCAGTTGCGCGCCGAGGGCGCTCTGGTCCATGGGCGCCGAGTAGTCGGGCTGCGATTCGAACTTGTACACGTCCGCCCGTTCCCGGATGAAGTCTTCGGGGCCGCGGTGGCACTCGAGGCACCACATCATCTGCAGCGATTCCTCCTGCCACATCAGGGCCATCTCGTTGACGGCGCCGTGGCAGGACTCGCAGCCGATGCCCTTGTTGATATGGATACTATGATCGAAATACACGTAGTCCGGCAGGTCGTGCACCCGGGTCCATTCGAGGGACACCCCGGTCGCGTAACTGTCTCGCACCGGCTCGAGCATCGGCGCGTCCGTCCACACCTGGGAGTGGCAGCTCATGCAGGTCTTGGTCGGCGGCAGGCCGGCGAAGGCGCTCGTTTCCACCGACGCGTGGCAGTACCGGCAGTCGATGCCGAGTTGATTGACGTGGTGCCTGTGGCTGAAAGGAACGGGCTGGGGTCTAACCTGGTGCTGCCGGGTAACGTAAGAGGTCGAGCCGAGGTAGAAAATGACGCCGAATGTGGTTGCCAGGAGAAGCGCCCCACCGACGATGCTCGCCTTGAGCCACGTATTCGCGGCGGGGGAAAAAATCTGTGGCATATGAACTCGTTCTATCTTTCTCGGATGCGTTTTTCACCAAATGACCGGATTCTCAACAACAGTCATGCACGATAAACCGCGTCGCCATCAAAGTCAATATAAATCGGCAGTTCGATTCGTTTTTTTGACCGTCGTCACGGAGACCCGAAATCCGGGCATATCGTCGCCTTGATGGCTACACGCAATCGGTCGATGTTTTCGCTTTGAGCGGGGCGAATTCCACCCGGCTGCCATCCCCGGGCCCATGCCCGGCCGCTATCCCAGGACCCGGGCACTGGCCATCCCAGGACCCGGGCACTGGCCGGTTGACACGGAGGACGATACCGGGTAGATTGAATTCAGGAATTCGGGGTGGTAACCCAGGCAGGACTGGCAGGAGGCGGCACCTAATTCAAGGAGTGGCCCATGAACGAGCAGCAACCATCGGAAAAGAGCATGCAGCGCATGCAGAAGTACTGTGACAAGTACTGGGAAAAGACGGGTACCTCGCCTCATCCGAACGCGGAAGTGACCGACTCGGTGGTCAAGGGTCTCGCCGCCCACGTGGACGAACTGGGCCGGCCCCTGTGCCCGTGCAATTTCTATCCCGACAAGAAGGCCGAACTGGAACGAAGCCGAGAGTGGGTCTGCGCCTGCGACGAGATGAAGATCTGGAAATACTGCCACTGCCTGCTGTTCGTCACCCCCGAGGGCCTTCCGATCACAGAATACCTTCCCGAAGACCACGAAGGCAGGCAGATGTACGGTCTGGTCAAGGACCCGACGCCGGACAAGGGCAGGGAGGCGCGGCACCGCGCGCCGGCGTAAGGATCGATAAAGCTGCGCTACAACTTCACGACGTTCTGCGGACGGCCTTCCAGGAAGGCGATGACGTTATTCACCGCCCCCTCGTTGAGCAGTTCGACGCCTTCCGGAGTCATGTCCGCGCAGTGAGGGGTCAGGACGACCTGTTCCATCTCGAGCAGCGGATGGTCCGCGGGTAACGGCTCCTCCTCGAAGACGTCCAGGGCCGCGCCGCCCAGGTTCCCCGACCTTAGCGCGCCCACCAGCGCATCGGTATCCACCAGGCCGCCCCGGCCGCAATTGATCAGCAGCGCTCCCGGTTTCATGCCCTCCAGCGATTCCCGGTTGATCATATGCCGGCTGTCGTCCGTCAGCATGACGTGCAGCGACACCACGTCCGACCTCTCCAGCAATTCGTCGAGTTCCACGTAGGTCACCCCGATCTCCCGGGCCCTGTCATCCGATGGGTTATACGTCCAGGCGATCACCTCCATGCCCACGCTTCCCGCCAGTCTCGCCATCTCCGATCCGATGGGGCCGGTCCCGATCACACCGACGGTCTTTCCCCGGAGGTAATAGGCATCCAGCCGGGGCCACTGGCCGGCTTTCATGGCGCCCGTGAAGAACGCCGCCCTTTTCGCGAGGGCGAACATCAGGCCGAAGGCGTGCTCCGCGACGACCGGCGCCGTCCGACCGGGCTGGTTGGAGATGACGATGCCGCATTCCCGTGCCGCTTCCAGATCGAAACAGTCGACGCCGATCGAACAGGTTGCGATCATGCGGAGATCGGGCAGCGCGCGGAGGACGTCCCCGGGCCACGTTACGAGCCCACGGGAGTTGATCATTGCCGCGGCGCCCCCGGCCCGTTCGATCTTCTCTTCCGGCGTTTCCGGCCGATCGGTGTACAGGACGACCTCTCCGTAGGCTACGAGCCGTTCCAGGTGGGGCGAGCCCTGCATCTGGGGTGGGTCGTCCCCGGGAATGACGATACGTAATCGGTCAGACATAAGTTCCCTCTATAAAATCGTGGATGGTTACCGTACGACCTCAGCGCATGGCCTTTCGGTGCCGGGCTGACTGCCTTGTTGAAATGTACCGGGTGGAGATCCATCCGGAAAGCACGGAAATAACGCAAAGATCAGACAGGCTACAAGGATAAAGCCTTTCATTTAATAAAACATATTGATATTTTATAAATTGTAGTTTTATGTTC
>VXRC01000030.1 GCA_009838645.1 Gemmatimonadota bacterium
TATACGTCCTCTTACGAGTTTGCAGAGTGCTGTGTTTTTAGTAAACAGTCGCAGCTACCTGGTCACTTCGACCGCCCTCAGCTCCAGGTGCAAGACCCTTCACCAAGTGCGGCGCACCTTCTCCCGAAGTTACGGTGCCAATTTGCCTAGTTCCTTCATCCGAGTTCTCTCAAGCGCCTTGGTATTCTCTACCCGACTACCTGTGTCGGTTTAGGGTACGGTCAACAATTGCTTAGAGCTTAGAGGTTATTTCTTGGAAGCATGGCATCAACAACTTCCTGAATCCGAAAATTCAGTCGTCATCACATCTCGGCCTTAAGAGATCCCGGATTTTCCTAAGATCTCAGCCTACGTGCTTAAACCTGCTAAACCAACAGCAGGCTTGTCTAGCCTTCTCCGTCACCCCATCGCAGCAATCGCCGGTGCAGGAATATTAACCTGCTTCCCATCAACTACGCCTTTCGGCCTTGCCTTAGGGGCCGACTCACCCTGCGTCGATGAACGTTGCACAGGAACCCTTAGTCTTTCGGCGAGGAGGATTCTCACCTCCTTTATCGTTACTTATGTCAGCATTCTCCCTTCTGATACCTCCAATACACATCGCCATGTATCTTCAACGGCTTACAGAATGCTCCTCTACCGCTCACAACAGTTAAACTGTCATAAGCCCGCAGCTTCGGTACGTGATTTAAGACCCGGTACATCTTCCGCGCAGGCCGACTTGACCAGTGAGCTGTTACGCTTTCTTTAAAGGATGGCTGCTTCCAAGCCAACCTCCTGGGTGTCTAGGCCTTCCCACATCGTTTCCCACTTAATCACGGTTTTGGGACCTTAGCTGGCGGTCTGGGCTGTTTCCCTTTCGACGACGGACCTTAGCACCCGCCGTCTGTCTCCCTTGCTGCACTCGCCAGTATTCGGAGTTTGCATGGGGTTGGTAAGTCTAGATGACCCCCTAGCCCAAACAGTGCTCTACCCCCGACGGTGATACAAGAGGCACTACCTCAATAGTTTTCGAGGAGAACCAGCTATCTCCGGGCTTGATTAGCCTTTCACTCCAAGCCACAGGTCATCCCCCCATTTTTCAACATAGGTGGGTTCGGGCCTTCAGTCAGTGTTACCTGACCTTCACCCTGCCCATGGCTAGATCGCCCGGTTTCGGGTCTACTCCTGCAGACTTAACGCCCTATTCAGACTCGGTTTCCCTATGGCTCCCCTAAACGGTTAACCTTGCCAGCAAGAGTAAGTCGCTGACCCATTATACAAAAGGTACGCGGTCACACTCACCACGGCCGAAGCCGCTTTAGTGCTCCCACTGCTTGTACGCATCCGGTTTCAGGTTCTTTTCACTCCCCTAACAGGGGTTCTTTTCACCTTTCCCTCACGGTACTAGTTCGCTATCGGTCAGCTGAGAGTATTTAGCCTTGGAGGATGGTCCCCCCATATTCAGACAAGGTTTCACGTGCCCCGCCCTACTCGATTTCATGACTCGATCATTTTCGCATACGGGGCTTTCACCCACTATGGCAGAACTTTCCAGAACCTTCTGCTAACTCTCGAATCACTTAAGGGCTACTCCCCGTTCGCTCGTCACTACTAAGGGAATCTCGGTTGATTTCTGTTCCTCCGGGTACTTAGATATTTCAGTTCTCCGGGTTCGCCTTGTATACCTATGAATTCAGTACACAATGACACAAGTGTCGGGTTTCCCCATTCGGAAATCCCCGGATCAAAGTCTGTTTGCCGACTCCCCGAGGCTTATCGCAGGCTGCAACGTCCTTCATCGCCTTCAGCTGCCAAGGCATCCACCAGATGCGCTTGTTCACTTGACCATATAACCGGAAGCACGTTAATCGTACCACCCGATTATCGGTTCTACTAGAACTTTCGCCAACATACCATATTTTTTTTTGATCAATGTATCAACATCAATCATACGTATCAACGGTGTTTACACACTTCAGTTGATACTTTATACGCGCTTGTAATTGCGGTGATTCTTTCGATTCCTAATTGTTAAAGAACAAGATCTTTGCGGTAGCTTTTACCTGAGTAGCGTTTCCGTAATCAAGATAAATTGGTGGAGCCGAGGAGGATCGAACTCCTGACCTACTGCGTGCAAGGCAGTCGCTCTCCCAGCTGAGCTACGGCCCCATCTCAACGCACCTAACGTACGTAATTGGTGGGTCTGGGTGGATTTGAACCACCGACCTCGCCCTTATCAGGGGCGCGCTCTAACCTACTGAGCTACAAACCCAGCTCGGCTTGCTACCAAAATGAGCGAAACCATCCGTGGAGTACCTGACCGCGTTAGAGTCTTGGTACTGGATCGACTCGGGTCGGTGTCTTACGGCGGTACCGTAAGCTCCGGTTGCCGGCCGATCAAAATTTAAGGTTAAGGAGGTGATCCAGCCACAGGTTCCCCTACGGCTACCTTGTTACGACTTAGTCCCAGTCATGAATCACACCGTGGTAACCGTCCTCCCGAAGGTTAGACTAGCTACTTCTGGTGCAACCCACTCCCATGACGTGACGGGCGGTGTGTACAAGGCCCGGGAACGTATTCACCGCGACATTCTGATTCGCGATTACTAGCGATTCCGACTTCAAGGAGTCGAGTTGCAGACTCCTATCCGGACTAAGAGAGGTTTTGAGGATTAGCGAGACCTCGCGGTTTAGCGACCCATTGTATCTCCCATTGTAGCACGTTTGTAGCCCACCTCGATAAGGGCCATGATGACTTGACCTCATCCCCGCCTTCCTCCGGTTTATCACCGGCAGTCTCCTTATAGTTCCCGGCCTAGCCGTTGGCAAATAAGGACAAGGGTTGCGCTCGTTACGGGACTTAACCCAACATCTCACGACACGAGCTGACGACAGCCATGCAACACCTGTCACACAGTTCCCGAGGGCACCTTTTCATTACGATCAGTTCTGTGGATGTCAAGAGGTGGTAAGGTTTTTCGCGTTGCATCGAATTAAACAACATGCTCCACCGCTTGTGCGGGCTCCCGTCAATTCATTTGAGTTTTAACCTTGCGGCCGTACTCCCCAGGCGGAGAACTTATCGCGTTAGCTGCGCCACCTAGTCCCGAAGGACCCGACGGCTAGTTCTCATCGTTTACGGCGTGGACTACCAGGGTATCTAATCGCTGTTTGCTCCCCACGCTTTCGCACCTCAGCGTCAGTGTTAGTCCAGAAGGTCGCCTTCGCCACTAGTGTTCCTTCCTATATCTACGCATTCCACCGCTCCACAGGAAATTCCACCTTCCTCTACTACACTCTAGTCTAACAGTTTGAAATGCAGTTCCCAGGTTAAGCCCAGGGCTTTCACATCCCACTTATTAGACCGCCTACGCGCGCTTTACGCCCAGTAATTCCGATTAACGTTTGCACCCCCCGTATTACCGCGGCTGCTGGCACGGAGTTAGCCGGTGCTTCTTCTGTAACTAATGTCAGGACATGATGGTATTAACATCATGATTTTCATCGCTACTGAAAGTGCTTTACAACCCAAAGGCCTTCTTCACACACGCGGCATGGCTGCGTCAGGCTTTCGCCCATTGCGCAATATTCTTTACTGCTGCCTTCCGTAGAAGTCTGGACCGTGTCTCAGTTCCAGTGTGGCTGATCATCCTCTCAGACCAGCTATGGATCGTCGCCTTGGTAGGCCGTTACCCCACCAACAAGCTAATCCAACGCAGGCTCCTCTAATAGCGCGAGGTTCGAAAATCCCCCGCTTTCACCCTTAGGTCGTATGCGGTATTAACTCGGGTTTCCCCAAGTTGTTCCCCACTACTAGGTAGATTCCTACGCGTTACTCACCCGTCCGCCACTTGTCAACGACCAAAGTCGTATCTTCGTTCGACTTGCATGTATGAGACCTGCCGCCAACGTTCAATCTGAGCCATGATCAGACTCTTCAATTAATATGTTTTTTAAGGACGTCGATTGCTCGACATCAATCGTTTGTTCTAACCGTGACTCTAACTCAAATCATCAAGCGCCCACACGAATGGCTTGCTCAGTTTTTAAAGATCAAATCGCACCTCCAACGCTCGAAAAGCTGTTTCGATTCGGCGTGGAAGTGTGACAAAGGATTGTGTATTCTACGGAATGAGAGTGAAAACGCAAGAAATTTGATACAAAAATATCAAAAATTTGCAAATTTTTGGTTTTAGCAACGAATGTGTGTCTTGCCTCGGCGTGTGGAAATCAATTTACCGAACTGGTTTTTTTCTTCAAACACTACCTAAGTCCGCGATCTTTTAGTAGTTTTAGTGCTGTGTTGTTATTTCCGTGGAC
>VXRC01000031.1 GCA_009838645.1 Gemmatimonadota bacterium
CTCTCATATGCTCCTACCCGCCCGCGGTACGGGGACGCATCTGAACCCTCGCTGGGTGGTGGTGGGCTGCAGGTCCATCATGATCCGACGGGGCGCGGAGGTGGACGAGGGCCTGCCCCAAGCCGTAGGCGGTCCCCGGACGACCGGGCAGCACGGAACCCTTTGCAGAACGGGGCCTCGTCCGCATCTTCGGGATCAGGTGATCTGGTGAATCACCCGGGGCCAACAGAGGGGATGGAAGGGGAATGTCAGAAGCGCTGCGGTTGATTGGGTGCACCATGCTCTTCGCGGCTTGCACGGCGGCGCCCGACCAGAACCGCCCGAGCGGACCGCCGTGGGAGATCCCGGTGGTGGTGGTGCGCTATCTCCCCACGAGCGACGGTGAAATGGTCGATATATCGGCCACTGGCGACTGGGGTGAGTCCCTGGCCTACACGCGCCGGAAAACGGATTCTCTGACCGCGGCGCTCATCGTGACGCTCGAGGACGGATCGCGGTATCGCGCCTATGCCGACCCGGCCGCGCCTCCCAGCCTTCGCTACCGCGTGGTCCACACCGAGGAGCGGCTCGAACCCCTGCCCGTCCTTGACAAGCCCGGGCACGAGGTGCCGATGACGGACTACGGCGCCATCGCGGCCGCTCACGACTTCGCCGGATGGGTTGAGGACGAGGGGGTGAAGGAAGTGTGGATCTGGGGTTATCACGGCGGCGTCATCGACCTGTGGGAGTCCAACATGGCCGGTCCCTGGGGGGATGTGAGCAACAGCGATCGCGATACCCTCGACCTGCCGGTAACCGACCGTACCTATACGGTGTACCACTACAACTACCAGCGCGGTCTGGCGGAGGCGACGGAAAACCATATGCACCAGTTGGAGGCGGTGATAAACGCTGCGGACGGGCGCGATTCGACACCCGACGATGCCTGGGGCGACCTGTTGTTCTGGGGCAAGTTCGTGGGAAGTGACATCTCGCACCGGATCGTGAGTCCGCGGTGCGGGTGGTCGCACTTTCCGCCGAACGCCGAGCGAGATTACGACTGGGCGAACCGGCGATTCGTCGAGACCGATTGCGAAGATTGGCGTCCCGGCGGCATGGGCGCCACGCAGCAGATGAACTGCGAACGGTGGGGATGCACCGGCCTGGGCTGGTTCCGATACTGGTCCCAGAACATTCCGGGCGCCGGTCACACGCTGTCGTACGACGGTCGGCCGCTGACCAATTGGTGGCGGCTGATCGGGGACTACGACGGGGCCATGCGCGAGGGGTATGGTCTGGTGGAACGATGAGGTTCCGCCGCGCACCGCGGTGGCTGGCCGCTAGGCCTCCAGATCCACCAGCGGCGCGGAGTACTCCCCCGAGAAGCACGCCGCGCAGAACGGCCCGCGCTCCTCGACCGCGGCGACCATCCCGTCCAGCGTCAGGTATCCGAGCGAGTCGACCCCCAGCTCGGCGGCGATCTCGTCGACGGTCATCTGCGACCCCAGGAGTTCCCCCTTCGACGGCATGTCGATCCCGTAGAAGCATGGGTACCGGACGGGCGGGCTCGCCACCCGGAAGTGCACCTCGGCCGCTCCCGCGCCGCGGATGAACTTGACCAGGCTGCGCGACGTGGTGCCCCGCACGATCGAGTCGTCCACCACCACCACCCGCTGCCCGGCGAGCACGTCGCGCACCGGGTTGTACTTGATGCGGGCGCCGAAGTCGCGGTCGGCCTGGCTCGGCCGGATGAAGGTGCGGCCCACGTAGTGGTTGCGCAGCAGGCCGAGTTCGTACGGGATGCCGCTCTGCTCGCTGTATCCGAGCGCGGCCGAGTTGGCGCTGTCGGGCACCGCGATCACGCAGTCTCCGGAAACGGGGTGCTCCCGCGCGAGTTGGCGCCCGAAGGCCCGCCGCGCACGGTCGACGCTGATGCCCCAGAGGTTCGAGTCGGGGCGCGCGAAGTACACGAGCTCGAAGATGCAGGGCGCGGGGGTCTCGGGGTGGAGACCCGGGAGACTCTCGACGCGGCCGTCCCGGAAGCGGAGCAGTTCACCCGGCTCGATGTCGCGCACGAAGGTGGCCCCCATGATGTCGAGCGCGCAGGTCTCGCTGGTGACGACATGGCCGCCGTCCAGCTCGCCGAGCACGAGGGGGCGGAAGCCGCGCGGGTCGCGCACCGCGTACATGGTGTCGCCCACGGTGAGCACGAGCGCGTAGGCGCCCTCCAGGAAGCTGAGCGCGTCGCGGATCTGGGCCACGACCGAGCGGTGGCGGGAGCGCGCGATCAGGTGGACGATCGCTTCGGAATCCGACGAGCTCTGGAAGATCGCGCCCTCGTCGACGAGCTGGCTCTTGATCGTGTTGGCGTTCGTCAGGTTGCCGTTGTGCACGATCGCGAGGTCGCCCTCCGAGTAGCTCACCACGATCGGTTGCGCGTTGACCCGCTGGCCGCTGCCCGCGGTGGAATAGCGCACGTGGCCGAGCGCGGTGCTGCCCGGCAGCGACGCGATCCGGTCCGCGGCGAAGACATCCGAGACGAGGCCGATCTCCTTGTACAGGCGGGTTCGCGCTCCGTTCGCCGCGCAGATCCCGGCCGCCTCCTGGCCCCGGTGCTGCAGCGCGTAGAGCGCGAGGAAGGCGAGTTCGGAGGCGTTCTCGATTCCGTTGATCCCCACGATTCCGCACTCTTCGCGCGGACGGTCGTCCAAAAGGGGAAGACTGATGTCGGTTGGAGCGCGGTCTCGCATTATCCTCGCCAACGCGGTGCCTTGCGGCACTCGGTGCTCACGCGGATTGCCGGTTCATGATCTCCGGAATGACACCATAATAACGTTCGCGGAGCGTTTCCGCCTCCAGCCGCAACTCCGACGACCCCGTCGCGATCTCGAGTGGCGCCCCGGGTTCGGTCACGGTGCCGACTTGCTCGCAGGGCACGCCATGGTCGGCCGCGAGGCTGCGCAGGCGCTCCTCGTCCTCGGGGGCGCAGCTGACCACCACGCGCCCATGGTCCTCGCCGAAGAGGGGCGCGGCGTCGGGGAGGGGGGCGGTGAAGCGCACGTTCGCGCCGACGCTCCTGCCCGTGCGGGGACGGCCCAGGCAGCATTCGGTCAGGGTGGCGGCGAGGCCCCCGCTGGCGACGTCATGGGCCGACTTGAGGAGGCGGCGCTGCGCCATGGCGAGGATGCAGCGCTGGAGCGCGCGTTCGGCGGCGAGGTCGACCGGCGGCGGCTCCCCCGCGACCAGGCCGTGCAGCGCGTACAGGTACTCGGAACCGCCCAGTTCGCCGATGTTCGCGCCCAGCAGGAAGATGGGGTCGCCGGGGTCGCGAAAGGCGTGCCGCACGACGGTCTCCACATCGTCGATCACGCCGATCATCCCGATCACCGGGGTGGGATAGACCGCCTTGCCGTCGGTCTCGTTGTAGAACGACACGTTGCCGCCGGTGACGGGGGTCTCCAGGTAGGCGCACGCGTCGCGCATCCCGAGCACGGCTTCGCGGAACTGGTGCTGGATATGGGACTTGAGCGGGCTGCCGAAGTTGAGGCAGTTGGTGACGGCCATCGGCACCGCGCCGGTGCACGCGACATTGCGGGCGGCCTCGGCCACGGCGCCCATTGCACCGCGCCTTGGATTCAGGTACGTGTGGCGTCCGTTGCAATCCGTGGAGGCCGCGACGCCCCGGTTCGTACCCGGGATCCGGATCACCCCCGCGTCTCCGCCGGGCCGCTCGATCGAGTTGCCGCGCACCGTCGTGTCGTATTGTTCGTACACCCACTGCTTCGACGCCACGTTGGGCGAGCCCACCACCTGCAGAAACGCATCCTTCAGCCCGGCAGGCGGCTCCGCGTACGGCGCGATGTCCATTTCGCGCAGCGCCCGCACCTCGTCCCCCTCCTCGCCCTGCCGCTCGTAGGTCGGGCAGCCGTCGGTCAGCGGAAGCGCGGGGATGTCCGCCACCGCGACCCCGTCTTCCAGCACCCGGAAGCTCCCCGTCGCGGTGACT